>DASYOF010000410.1:0-19588 GCA_036007995.1 Thermoplasmata archaeon | reverse complement strand
AGGTGGGCGTGGCTGACGAACACGGCCTGGAACGCCGGCTCGGCGGGGCGGAGGTCGGAGCCGGCGAGCGCGTCGTCCGAGTAGAGCCCCTCGACCCGGGGGAGGAGCCCGAACTCGAGGAGGTCCTTCACCGGCGAGACCGGTCGCGGCTGGAGGTACTGCCCCCAGTACTGCTCCCAGACGGGCGAGAACGACGGGCCGAAGTCGAGGAGGATCCGATCCGGGCCGTCCTCGATGACGACCTTGTTCCCGCCGATTTCCCGGACGCCGCCGAGGAACTGGATCGTCGGATGCCCCACGGCGGTCCGAGAGCGCCGGGGCGGATGACGGTTGGTCCGGACCCTAACGGGCCTTCAGGACCTTCTTCACGTTCGGGTGTTCCTTCGTGAAGATCTTGCCCCCGCAGTTGTCGCAGCGGACGCCGAACAGGTTGGAGTCGCTCGGAAGCGCCTCCCCGCAGCGGATGCATCGGAACATGTCGCGAACTCCGGCCCGACCGACTAAACGTTTGCGGTCACGGCCGCGGCGTCCTTCTCCGAGCGGGTGATCGGCGGCGCGGCGGTGAACAGGTACGCCCCGCTCGCGAACTTGACCCCGCAGCGGCGGCACTCGAACACCCCGCTCGCGATCCGGCGGACGGTCACGGTGGCGCACTTCGGGCAGGCGGCGGCCGCCTCGCGGGCGCGGTCGATCTCGAGGACGCGCCGGCGGATCCGGATCCCGTACCGGGGTCCCATCCAGCCGGTGTTGCCGACCTTCTTCGTGCGCTTGCTCATCTACGCCCCTGTGGCGATCTTCCGCATCCGGTCGCCGTGATGGAACGCCCGCTCCGCGAGGGATTTGACGTCTTCGGGCGAGAAGGCGCCGATGAGCCCCTTCTGCATCGCCACGATGTTCCCCGCTTCGTCGGTCGCGATCGTGAGGCGTCCCTGGCAGGCGAGCTCCTCGTCGAACGACGGGTCGACGACGATCGCCTCGCCGAGGCGGACGAACGTCGTCTCGATCGGGAGGTGCCGGACGTCGAGCGGGGAGTCCGCCTCCGCGATGCCGAACCGCTTCGCGGGGAGCGTCGCGTGCGTGAGGGCCGTGAGCGCCGCGAGCGAGCCCGCGTCGATCAGGTTCCCGGAGTGGTCGATGACGTGGACGTCGACGTAGCAGACCCAGGTCTTCTCCCCGGGGGTGACGCACAGCTTCGTGAGGTCGATCGCCTCCGCGGCGCGGATCGCGCGGTCGATGACCCGCGAAACCTCGATCGCCCGCGGGTGCGGGGGACCGGGCTCGAACGTCGGGTTCGACAGCGGAACGAGCTCGGCGTTCGTCGTCAGGACGCCCGCGTTCGGGGTGTCGGGGAACGGCTTCCCCGGTTCGAGCTTCACGCCGGCCACGACCGCGGTCGGGCCGATCCGGGCGAGGGCGGATCCGTCGGCCGAGGCGACGAACCCCGCCTCGACGGTGACCTTCCGGTACTCGTCGATGGCCCGGCCGTCGAGCCGCCGTCCGTCGCGCGCCAGGTCGAGGATGTGGGTCGAGAGGATCTCGGCGGTGACCTCGTTCGTCATGCGGGGATCCCCTCCGACGACCCGCCGATCTGGTAGCGGTCGCGGAGCGCCTGTTTCATCTTCTCGTAGATCGCCCGGCACCCGACGACGCCGAGGTCGAGCGACTCCGAGAGCTCCGGCGCGGTCATGTGCCCCTCCATCTGGAGGAGCACGAGCCGACCGGACTGCGGTACGAGGGCCATCGGGAGGTCGGCCTCGCCGAAGTTGTCTTCCTCCTTCTTGAGGTCGAGCGCGATGCGTCCCGCGACCTTCCCCACGGCGACCGCGGGCAGGAGGTCGACCATCGGGATGCCCGCGTCCGCGAGCGCGACGGAGGCCGCGACGACGCCGGCGCACCGGGTCCCCGCGTTCGCCTGCAGGACCTCGATGTAGATGTCGATGCTCGTCCTCGGGAACTCCTCGACGAAGATCACCGACTCGAACGCCTCCGCGATCACTTTCGAGATCTCCTGGGACCGCCGGTCGAGGCCGGGGCGTTTGCGTTCGTCGACGGAGAACGCCGCCATGTTGTACTTGCACTGGACGATCGCCTTGTTGTTCTGCTGCAGGTGGCGCGGGTGGACCTCGCGCGGCCCGTAGACCGCCGCCATCACCTTGTTCGCGCCCCATTCGACGAACGCCGAGCCGTCGGCCTGGTGCAGGGCACCGGCGACGATCCGCATCGACCGTAGTTCGTCGAGTCCTCGTCCGTCGATCCGCTTGCCGTCCGGGCTCAGCAGGACCGGGACCTCCTTCGCTCCAACGCTTCCCATCGTGTATCTCCGTGTGGAATGGAATTCTAGAACGGCGCCGGGCCGACCTCGTCGTCCCCGTCGTCCGGGTCATCGCCGGTATCGATCGGGTTCGGCGGCTCGAACGGCGGCCGGGTCGGACTCGGGAGGGGGGACTGCCCGTCGGTCGGCCCGCGGGTCGACCCGAGGTAGCCGGCGACCCGCTCGGTCAGACCCGAGCGTTGGCCCTCCTCCTCGATCAGCCGCAGCGCCTCGCGGACCCGCACCATGCCCTCCGGCGGACCGTCGACCCAGATCCGGCCGTTCTGGCCGACCGCGATCCGGCAGCCGGTCTCCGCGCTGAGCATCTGGATCATCGAGCCGGACCGGCCGATGACCCGCGGCACCTTCGCCGGGGAGAGGGTCACGACCGTCCCGCCGTCGACCTTGCCCAAGTCGTCGCCGAGCATCGTGACGCCGATCCGTCCGGTCGGGTCGATGTTCTCGATCGCGACGACCACCGTGTCGCCGACACGGAGGTACTGGATGAGCTCCCCGACATCGATCTTCCAGGGGGTGCCGGTCATGTGGAGCGGCGCCCATCTCGGGGCGCCGATGTCGAGCAGCCAGAACGTCGTCTGGACGTCCGTGACGGTCCCGACCACGATGTCGTGGGGTTTCGGGATGTACCGCCCGGAGAGCGGGATTACCCGGACGACCGGCGGTCGGCGAGAGAGCAGTCCGAGGACCGAGGCGTACGTGCGTCCTTCGACGCGATACGTGCCCGGGCCCGGCTGAAGCCCGCGAACGTCGATCTCCTCACCGGGGAGAACTAACGTGCGTTCCCCGTCCGTTCGGGGGGGAACGCCTCCTGGGCCACGGCCACGGTGGCCGCGGCGATGTCCATGTCCCATTGCTGCTCGTGCACCGGGCCGCGCGACCGAGCCCGTTTATTTAACGAGCGCGGTCTCGGCGGCGCCTTTCGTGCGCGCACTGAGCTTCTCGTAGAGTTCGGTCTGCACACCGGCGGGAATTTCGAGCACGGCGCTCCACGCGCCATCGGGCATCCACTGCTCGTCCGCGAGCTTGCCGAGCGCCTTCAGCTCCCCGATGACGCGCGGGTAGAACTGGGCCGGAACCTTCAGCCGGACCCGCACGGTGTCGAGCCGGATCGGGAGGAGCGGCCGGAGCTTCGCGATGATCTCCGCCACCTGCTGGTCCGCGGGGCGGAACGGGTCGATGTGGACCTTCGCCTCCAGCATCGCCGCCTCGATCCGCGCCGGCGGATGCGGCGCCCCGGTCTGGGGGTTCATCGCGTTCCGCGCGATCGTCGCGACGATCTGCTTGTGCTTCGCGGCCTGCAGCTCGTGGCGCTGGTCGGTCGTGACTTGGACCTCGCCGTTGAGGATGATCTGGCGGGCGATCTCCGCGAGGTCGCGGGTGTGGAACGTCTTCTCGAGATGCTCGGCCGAGATCTTGTCGCCTTTCTTCGCGTCCTTGAACACCTGGTCGAGCGCGAGCTTGTCGGAGAGGTCGACGGTCCTCCCGTCCTTGAGCGCCTGGACCGCCGCCGGGTCGACCAGGACCTCGAAGCGCGAGCCGCCCTTCTCCCAGCGCGCGACGACGGCGTCCTCGACCGTGACCATCAGTGCCCTCGGGGGGCCGGGCCGCTCACGCGCGCGACGGTCGGGTGCCCGGACCCGTGGACGCCGGGAGTCGGGCGACGTACTTCTGGGTTTCCTCGCCCGACAGCCGGTGCGGACCGTGCGCCCGGTCGAGCGTCAGGACTTCGACTTGGCCGAGGGTGGCGGACTCGTCGAGCGACTGGCGGAGCCCCTCGAGCGCGAGCATCACCGCGGCGTCGACGTCCATGTGCGGCTTGTGCTTCTGCTCGAACAGCTCCATCACGGGACCCTTGTTGCCGCCCGTCGACGTCGCCTTGAAGCTCGTGAGGGAACCGGACGGCTCCGTCTCATAGAGGTGCACGCCCGAGTCGTCGAAGCCGCCGACGAGGAGCGCGGTCCCGAACGGTCGGACGCCGCCGAACTGGGTGTACTGCTGTTTGTAGTCGCAGATCCGGCGGACGAGGAGCTCGACCGAGACCGGCTCGGAATAGGTGACGCGATTGATCTGGGCGGCGAGCCGGGCGTAGTCGACCAGCACGCGGGCGTCGGCCACGAGGCCGGCGGTCGCGCAGGCGATGTGCTCGTCGATGACGTGGATCTTCTCGAGGCTCGCGGGCTCCGCGAGCTTCGGGTTCGGGATGCGGCGGTCCGCAACCAGGACGACGCCGTCCTCGTAGCAGACGCCGGCGGTCGTGGCGCCGCGGCGGACCGCCTCGCGCGCGTACTCGACCTGGAAGAGGCGGCCATCGGGGGAGAAGACCGTAATGGCGCGGTCGTAGGCCATCTGGCCGGGTTGCATCTCCATCGACGGACCGTCCGAATCGGCCCGCCCCACGGAGGCCCGGGTTATAACGGGTCGCGGGACGGTGGTGTCCGGGTAGGCGACTCGCGTCGTGGAACGGCCCGGGCAACGGTAAAACGGCGCGGCGGCCCGTGGGCCGTTCGATGCCCGGACCCGCGAAGGCCCACCGCCTCGCGAACGCGGCGTCGGTCTACTTGCGCAGCGCGTCGGAGCAGTCGATCGACTGGCACCCGTGGGGGGAAGAGCCGTTCGCGCTCGCGAAACGGCTCGGCCGCCCGGTGCTGATCGACGTCGGTGCGGTCTGGTGCCACTGGTGCCACGTGATGGACGAGGGGACGTACGCCGACCCCGAGGTCGCGCGGCTCCTCGCGGAGGGGTTCGTCGCCGTGAAGGTCGACCGGGACGAGAACCCGGAGGTCGACCGGCGGTTCCAGCGCCAGGTCAACGCGATCACGGGCGAGGGCGGGTGGCCGCTCACGGCGTTTGCGACCCCGGACGGCGAGGTGTTCCTCGGCGGGACGTACTTCCCCCCGCAGGACGGGATGGGACGCCCCGGGTTCCGCCGGGTCCTCCAAGAGGTCGCGCGGCTGTTCCGCGAGGAGCCGGAGAAGGTCCGGCAGAACACGGAGGTCGTCCGGGCCGCGCTTGCGCGGATGTCCGAGGGGCGCGCCTCGCGCTCGACCTCGAACCCGGAGTTCCTCGCGCGGGTCCTCGGGTCGATCCACGACAGCTACGATCCCGTGCACGGCGGGTTCGGCCAGGCGCCGAAATTCCCGCACGCGGCTGGACTCGAGTTCCTGCTTCTCGATGGGTACCTCGGCGGGGACCCTCGCTCGTCGGCGCGCGCCGTCGCGACCCTCGGGCAGATGGTCGACGGCGGGATGTTCGACCAGGTCGGGGGAGGCTTCCATCGGTACTCGGTCGACGAGGCGTGGCACGTCCCGCACTTCGAGAAGATGGGTGCCGACAACGCCGAACTGCTCGCGGCCCTCGTCGACGCCGACCGCGTCGATCCACGACCGCGGTTCGCCGAGTCGATCGCCGCCACGGTTCGGTGGTCGTCCACCGTCCTCGCCGACCCCGCCGGCGGGTTCGGCGCGAGCCAGGACGCCGACAACGCGCCGGGCGACGACGGCGGCTACTTTACCTGGAGTCGTCCGGAGCTCAAGGCGATCCTATCGGCCGAGGAACTTCGGCTCGTCACCCGGACGTTCGGCGTCGGGACCGACGGGCGGATGCCGCACGACCCGGACCGCAACGTCCTCTACCGCCTCCTCTCCGACCGAGAGCTCGCGACCGACCTCGGAGTCGAGGACGCGGAGGCCCGCCGGCGGCTCGTGGCCGCCGTGGCCACGATGGCCGCCGCTCGGGGTCGGCGGCCGTCCCCGCTCGTGGATCGAACGCTCTACGCCGACATCAACGGCCTGTTCCTGCGGGCGTTCGCCCGGGCGGGCCGCTCGGCGGGGCAGGCCGACTGGCTCGCGACCGCCCAACGATCGGCCGATCGATTCCTGCGGGACGGATACGCCCCGGACGTCGGGGTCGTTCACCGGCTCGGGGGAGCCGAGCGGACGGGTCACGGCCTCCTCGCCGATCAGGCGGCGATGGCGCTCGGTCTCGTCGAGCTCGCCGGCGCCACCGTCGAACCGCGGTACGTCGAGGCCGCCGGCGCGCTCCTGCGGCTGATCGACCGCGAGTTCCGGATGGAGAACGGGCTCCTCCGCGACCTCGCCCCCCGTCTCTACGACGGCCCGAAGATCGGGGCCGTGGACGAGCCGTCGTATCCGCTCGAAGACACCCCGAACCTGGCCCCCAATTCGGCCGTCGCGATCGCGCTGCTTCGACTCGCCGCGCTGACGGGCCAGGATTCGTGGCGCGAGCAGGCGAAGCCGCTCGTCGCGGCGCTCGCGGCCCGCCTCGGGACCGCCGGGCTGTTTGCGGGCGGGGCGGCGCTCGCGGCCGGGACGCTCGACGTCGTTCCGGCCCGCGTCGTGATCGAAGGGAGCGGACCCGACGCCGACCGGCTCCTGCGGGCCGCGGACCGGGCGTACCACCCGAACGTCTGGGTCTTCCGCGGGGCGCCCCCGCCTCCGTTCTCGCTCCCCGAGGAACTCGGGACGGGCGGGACGGCGACCCGGGCGCTCGTCTGCTTCGGGACGCGGTGCCTCGCCCCGGTCACGGAGCCGATCGAGCTGCTCGCCGCGCTCCGGACCGGCGGATCGACGGCATGACGATCGGACCGACGTCGGTCCCGTCGAGCAGGTAGGCGCGGGGTGTCCCCTCGCCCAGGAACCGACCGAACAGGAACGACCGGCTCCGGCGCGGCTTCTCCCGATTGAGCGCCTCCCGCCCGGCGAGCGGGTGGAACGCGGGGAGCACGACGAGCTCCCGCGCGGCGAACCGGCGGGGTGGCGCGCCCTTCGCGACCGTGGGAAACTCCGCCCGCACCCAGCAGGCGAGCTTGCCGGAGGCGGACTCGCCGGTGGACGCGAACCGGAAGCCCGGGTGCAGGTGGCCGGCGACGAGCCGGTCGGCGCCGAGCACCTCCTTGGACGGCCACCGGTGGCCGTGGAACACGCCAACCCCGTCCCGGAGGAGGCCGCTCGCCGGGTGGACGGTGACCTCCCGGGGGAGATGGGCGGTGAGACCGACGTCGTGGTTTCCCAGGACGATGTCGACCTCGACGCCTTCGGCGAGCAGGTCCGCGAACACGCCGAACACGGCGGGGCGAAGCGCCCGCGGCGTGCCGACGATCGGGTGCTTGACGTCGCCCGCCACCACGAGACGGAACACCCCGCTCTCTCGGCAGGCGTCGAGCAGGCGGTCCCGCAAGGCGGTCGGTGCCCCCTCGGGGGGACCGGGGGTACCGCGGTCGCCGACCGTGAGGCCGAGGTGGAGGTCCGCGACGACCAGCCAGGGCCGTCCCTCGGACGGGTCGACCCGGAGCACCGGTCGACCTCGCAGGGGGGTGACTTCGGTGCGTCCCACGGACGGTGGGAACACCGCCGAGGATGAAACTCCCTCCGACGGCCGGTCCGACGACCGAACGGGGACCTTTTCTATTCTCTCCGCGCTGAATGCCGTCGATGGGGCGGGGCGGAGACGCCGCAGGGCGGAGCGGACCGCGGGACCGGGCGATCGGGCGGGTCCGCCAGCTGCTCGAGCGCGCCGGGTTTTTCGTTTCGGACGCCCACCACGTCCGCCCGACCAGCTTCGACCTGATGGCCCGCCGGGACTCCCAACTCCTGATCGTCAAGATCCTGAAGAACATCGACGCGCTCGACCCGGACGAGGCGGCGCGGATCGGCGAGCTCGGCCGGCTCTTCCCGGCGAAGGTGCTCGTCATCGGGCAGACCTCCGGCGGGAACGACCTCGAGCCCGGCGTGGTGTACAGTCGGTACGGGATCCCGATCGTCGTGGAGGAGAGCCTGCAGGAGCTCCTCCAGAAGGGGGTCCCGCCGTTCCTGTTCAGCGGCCCGGGCGGCATCTTTGCCCGGATCGATGGCCCGCGACTCCGCACGCTTCGCGAGGAACGGCGGATCTCCCTCGGCGCCCTCGCCTCGATCGCCGGCGTGTCCCGCCGAACGATCCAGTTGTACGAGGACGGCGCGGGCGCCGAGGTCGAGATCGTGGAACGTCTCGAACGGTACCTCTCCGAACCGATCGCCCGGCCGCTCGACCTGTTCGGCGACGCGAAGCCGGAGCCGGCCGCCACCAAGCCCGGCGCGAAGTCGGACGCCGGCGAGACTCCGACCCGCCGCCCGAGGGCGACCGGGGACGCGCTCCGGGACGGGGTGATCCGCCAGCTCGACGGCATGGGCTGGGAGGTCACGGTCACGATCCGCTGCCCGTTCGACGCGCTCTCCCATGCCGACGCCCGCGGGCAGGACAGCACGCTCCTCACCTCCGTCGGCACCCTGCGTACGGCCCAGGCGCGGGCCGACCTGCTCCTCGAGCTCGCTCGCGTGGCCGAGGGTCACGCGATGTTCGTGGTCCGGGAGGCGACCGGTCGCCACGACATCGAAGGACTTCCGCTGCTGACCGTCCGGGAACTGCAGCGCCACCGCGACCGGGGCGAGCTCCTGGACGTCATCGAGGAACGGGGCTCCGGGTGATCGAACGCGCCCTCGACGGGGTCACGGTCGTCGGGGCGGTGCGGGGTCTCGTCGCCGAAGGGGACCGGGTCCGGGCGCGGCTCGACGGCCTTCGGCCCCAGGCGGTCGGTCTCGCGATCTCCCCGGACGAGCTGAAGGGGCTCCGCGAATACTTCGTCGGACCTCCGACGGAACCGGTCGTGCCGCTCGCGCCCACGGAAGCGGGCGAGGTCCGCGCGCTCGCCCGGTACGGCGAGGTCGGAGTGCCGAACCCGACCGCCGTCGAGGTGATCCGCTGGTCGGACTCCGCCGGGGTCGCGGTCGAAGCGCTCGACCCGACCGACGACGACTACGCCGAGTGGTTCGCGGAGACGATCAGCTACGTCGAGCTCGTCCGGCGGACGCTCCGCGAGCGGCGCGTGGTGAAGAACCCGCCGAAGCCGCCGACGGCCGACGAGTTCGCGACCGCGTGGAACCACGCGATCAACCACGGCGCCGGCTCGCGCCGTCTCGCCCGACGCCGCGACGCGGCGGTCGTCGATGGCTTGGGGCGACTGCGCGCCCAGTACGCGTCGGTCGTCCTCCTGGTCGACCGCGAGCGGTTCGAGGGCGTGGTCGGGCGGCTCGGCGACGGGTTCGCCGCCGTCCGGACGCCGGCCGACGAGGCGTACGGTGCGAGCCGTTAAGAACGGCCTCGTGCCCAGGGGGTTCGACAGGTCGCTCTCGATGCCCACGCAGGCGTCCGAAAGCCGGAGAAGCCGGCCCTACGCCGTGGTGGACGTCGGCTCGAACACGGCGCGTCTCGCGGTGTTCGAGGTGACCCCCGCCGGCGGACTCCGCGCGGCGTTCGAGTCGAAGGAGGTCCCTCGGCTGGGCGAGGGCACCGGCGAGGACCGGTCGCTCTCCGACGACGCGGTGCGCCGGGGCATCGAAGCGCTCTCGCGGTTCCGACGGAGGCTCGCCGCCGCCGGCGACCCGCCGGCGATCGCGGTCGCCACGAGCGCCGTGCGCGACGCCCCGAACGGCGCCGACTTCGTCGCCCGCGTTCGCGCGGCGACCGGCTTCAACCTCCGGATCCTCTCCGGCGAGGAGGAGGCGCGGTACGCCTACCTCGGCGTCGCCGGCGCCTGGGACCTCCGGTCGGATACGATCGTCGACCTGGGCGGCGGCTCGCTCCAGGCGGTCCGCACGAAAGCGGGCCTCCTCGAGGCCGCGGGGAGCGGACCTCTCGGCGCGTTGCGGCTGACCGAGGCGTTCCTCGAACACGACCCGCCGAAGAAGCGCGAGCTCGACGACCTTCGGTCCCACGTGCGCGGGGAGCTCCAGAAGCTCCGGGGCGCCGGGGTCGTCCGCGGGCAACTGTACGGGGTCGGCGGAACGATCCGGTGCCTCGCCCGCGTCGGGGTCGACATCACGAACTACCCGCTCGAGCGGGTCCATGGCTACCCGCTCACCCGTCGGACCCTCGCTCGGGTCGAGGGGGTCCTGCTCGGCCTCGACGCCGACGAGCGCCGTCGGATCCCCGGCGTTGGCGGTCACCGGGCCGACGTCATCGTCGCCGGCGTGGTCGTCGTCGACGAGCTGATGCGCCGGACCGGGGCGCCCTCGCTCGTCGTCAGCGCGACCGGGATCCGCGAGGGGATCGCGATCGAACACGCGGGGATCCGCGTGCCGGCATCGTCGGAGACGCTGGCGTGGCGGTCGGTCACGGCCGAGGCGAGCGCGCTCGGCTTCTCGCTCCCGCACGGCGAGGCGGTGCGCTCCGTCGCGGTCGAACTCTTCGAGGCGCTCGCCCCGCGGTTCCGGTGGGGACCGAGCGAGCGGCTCGTTCTCGACGTCGCCGCGTGGATGCACGACGTCGGCTGGACGATCGACCCGTGGCGCCACGCGAAGCACTCGGCGTACGTCCTCCGCCACGCGGCGATCCACGGGCTCACGCACCGCGAGGTCGCGCTGGCGAGCATCGTCGCCTACCTCCACGAGGGGGACCCGTTCCCGAGCCAGTGGAAAGAGTCGTTCCACGAGATCCTCGACGAGGAGGGGCTCGAGACCGCCCGTCGGCTCGGGGCGCTCGTGTTCTTCGCCGAAGCGCTCGACGGGGCTCGTCCGGCGATCTCGATCCCGCGCGGCTCCGACCGGCTCGTCCTCACGCCGGAGGCCGGTCGCGGGGGCCGCCCCTCCGACCGCACGGTCCAGCGGCTCCGCAAGCCGACGCGCCGGGCGCTCGGGCTCGAGGTGGAGATGCATGGCCGCTAGCGCGCTCCCCGGCCTCCCCGCCGCACCGGTCCCCGGCACCACCCCGTCGGGGAGCCGGCTCGCCGGCCGTCTGCTCGTCTTCGAGGGGCTCGACGGATCCGGGAAGTCGACGCAGGCCCGCCTGCTCGTCAAGTGGCTGCAGGCGCGCGGCTACCGGGTGTTCTTCACCGAGTGGAACTCCTCGGAGCTGATCAGCGACACGATCCGCCGCGGGAAGAAGAAGAACCTGCTCACGCCGACGACGTTCTCGCTCCTCCACGCGACCGATTTCGCGGACCGCCTCGAGCAGCACATCCTCCCCCCGCTTCGCGCCGGGTACGTCGTGATCTGCGACCGGTACGCGTACACCGCGTTCGTCCGCGACGCGGCCCGGGGGTGCGACCCGGATTGGGTCCGGTCGTTGTACGGCTTCGCGCCGAAGCCGGACAAGGTGTTCTACTTCCGGGTCCCCGTGGCGACCTCGCTCGCCCGCAAGATCGCGAGCCGCCAGAAGATCTCCTACTACGAGGCCGGCATGGACCTCGGGCTCGCCGACGACGTCATCGCGAGCTACGAGAAGTTCCAGTCGCGCCTGAAACGCGAGTACGAGCGGCTCGTCCCGACCGACGGGTTCGTCGTCATCGACGCCGACAAGCCGGTCGAATCCGTGCTCGCCCACGTCCGGCGCGAGGTCCGGCCGCTCCTCACCGGCTTCCCGAAAGCGGAGGCGCTCGTGCATGCCGACGAATAGGACGTACGGGACCCGGCTGCCCGGGATGCCGCGGGAGGCGCTCGGCGGGAAGCTGATCGTGCTCGAGGGGGCCGACGGCTCCGGACGGACGACCGAGGTCGACCTGTTGCGCGACTGGCTCGAGGTCGAGGGGCACCCGGTCGTCGACACCGGCCTCCGCCGCTCCTCGCTCCTCAGCGAGCAGATCGAGGAGGCGAAGAAGGGGAACACGCTGAGCGCGACGACCCTCGCGCTCCTCTACGCCGCCGACTTCGCCGACCAGCTCGAGAACAAGATCCTCCCGTCGCTCGCGGCCGGCAGCACCGTCCTCGCCGACCGGTACATCTACACCCTGATGGCCCGGGCCATCGTCCGCGGCGCGAGCCGCACCTGGGCGGAGAAGCTGTACGGCTTCGCGCTCGTCCCCGACCTCACGATCTTCCTCGATGCGAAGACCGACATCCTCCTCCACCGGGCGATCGCGAAGTACGGGAGCCTCGACTACTGGGAGAGCGGGATGGACCTCTGCCTCTCCCGCGACCGGTTCGAGAGCTTCTACCGGTACCAGTCGCTCCTCCGGGCCGAGTTCGGCGTGATGGAGACCCGCTACGGGTTCCACCGCGTCGACGCGAACCGGCCGCCGACGGCGGTCCACCGCGAGACCCGGGACCTCGTCGCGCCGCTGTTCCGAACGAACGGCGGTCGGCGCCGCTAGGCGCCCGCGGATTTCGCGGCGGAGCGGGCGCGCCAGGCGGCCGCCGCGGCCGCGAGCGCCGTCAGGACGAAGAGCGTGAGCATCAGGTCGTACAACCACGGGATGTAGGAGAGCGCGCCCGGGTACGCCGACGTCCCGAACAGGTACTTCGCGAACTCGTTCGCCGAAGGGAATCCGACCTGGGCGTACGACTCGACGATCCCCACCATCGCGAGGATCACGAGCACCGACCAGCCGAGCGCCGCGTAGAGCACCATCGTCGGGCGGGTCCTCGGCATGCGGTTCGTCATCATCGGCGAGGCGAGCGACAGGACCGCGAGCGCCGCCAGCAGGGTGACCACGGCGATCGCGAGCACGCCGTACCAATGCACGTAGTACGCCGGCACCGCGCCGAAGTTCGTCTGCAGGTTCTTGTCGGTCGCGAGCATCACGATCGCGACAAGGAAGTCGAGGAGCAACAGGAGGCCGACCACGGCGGACAGCGTGCGGGGCGTGGTGTCGGGCGGCGTCGGACGGCCAGTGTCTCCGCTCGGGGTCGCCATGCCCCGGCCACCTACGTACCCCTCATAGACGTTCGGGTCCGCTCCCAACCACTGGAGACGGCCCCCCGAGCGGGGGGCCCGGCGGGGTCGGGGACGCCGAACGGCTCAGCGGCGTTTGGCGAGCCGCGCGAGGGCCCGGCGGTCGAGGCGCCACTCGAGGGTGCCGGCGCCGGGCCGGATCGCCCGCGGGAATCCGATCGCCGCGGCGCCGGCCTTGCCGAGGCGGGTCAGCGAGACCGCGTCCCCCGTGAGCGCGAGGCCGACGAGCTCCCCGAGCTGGGGCTCGTGTCCCACGAGGACAACGGTGGCCCGGGCGGGGGCCTCCTCGGCGAGGCGGGCGAGCGCCGGCGCGGCCGGCGAGCCGGGCTCGAGCTCGGGCCACGTCGGGCACGCGCGGCGCAGGTCGAGCGACTCGCGGAGGATCTCGGCGGTCGCCCGCGCGCGGGTCGCCGGGCTCGTCACGACGACGCGAACGTCCCGCTCGAGGAGCCGGAGGCCGTCCGACGCGGTCCGGGTCTCCTGGCGGCCCTCGCTGGACAGCGGACGCCGGTCGTCGTCCGGCCACTTCCGCGGGTCGCGCGATTCGGCCGGCCCATGGCGGACGACGACGAGGCGCATGGGCGGACGGTCCTAGTCTTCGGCGTCGAGGACCGACTCGAGCTTGGCGCGGGCCGCGCGCCGGAACTCGTCGAGCGACCCCTCGTTGATCAGCATGCCATCGGCGAGCACGAACGCGCTTCCGATCCCCCACTTGAGCTCGCGCCGGTCGCGGTCGAAGAACTCCTGGAGGTTCGCCCCGTCGTCGCCGCGGCCGCGCTGCATCAGGCGGTCGTAGCGGCGGTCGGGGGAGGAGAAGATCCCGAGCACGTAGAGGTCCCCGAAGTTGTGGCGGAAGATGCCCACCTCGCTGTCGGACCGGCATCCATCGACGAGCATCCGGGTCTCGGTGAGCTTCGGCACCGCGCGCTGGGCCCAGATCCCCGGCCCGTGCTTGTCCCGCTCCTCGTTCGCGATGCGCGCGACGTTCGCGTTGTTGATCGGAAGCCCCCGGCGCCGGGTCTCGTCGCGAACGAGGTCGCCCATCTTGAGGGTCGCGAGCCCCATCCCGCGGGCGACCTCGACGAGCTCGTCCTTGCCGGAGCCCGGCATCCCGACGGTGACGATCAGTTTCATAGCGAGTCCGGGGGCGGAGGCGGCGGGGGTACGGGACCCGTCCCGAGCCGCGCCGCGACCTCGCCTTCGGTCGCCGCCTGGAGCCGGTCCGCCCGCTGGCGGTAGCTCTGGGCTTCCGCCTCCTCGAGCTTCGACTGTTCGAGGTAGCGGTCGGACTTGATCTTCAGCTCGGCGGTCTTCTGGGTCCGCATCGCGGCCCGGTGGTCGTAGGTGCGGGCCTTGTGCTGCATGTCGACGACCTTCTGCTGCAGCTTGCGAACCCGATAGTGGAGGCTGGTGACGTCCGAGCCGATGCCGATCGCCGGGGCCGAAGGGCTGCCGTCGGCGCTCGGGCGGCCGCTCCGGGCCTGGATGTCCCGGTCGAGCTGGGCGATCTCCGACTCGAGGTCCGGGATCCGCCCGAGCATCTTCTGGCCCTTCTCGCGGAGGATCGCCGCCTGGTGGCGGAGCTTCTCGATGCGGGTGTTGATCCGGGCCGCCCGTTGCTGGTTGCGGGTCGAGAGCCGTTCGTGCTTGGCCGCGATCTCGCGCAGCTTCGTGATGTCCGCGTACCCTTGCCCGAGCCACCGGGACTCCCGGTGGACGGAGGCCCCGGCCATGCTGGGGGACGGACCGGTGGGAGCGGGACCGCCCGACATTCGGATTCGACCGGATGCGAGGACGGGCGCCCGCCAACTTAACCCTTGTCGCCGACGCGACGGAGGGTCCGGCCGAGGTCAATCTCGTTCGGGCGTCGCCGATGCCGGCGCGGCCGGCTCGGGGCGGGGCGGCAGCTGGGCGGCCGTGAGGATTGGGACGAGCTCCTCCGGCCGCACGCGGCGTTGGGTCTTCGAGTCGCGTTCCCGGAGGGTGACGGTGCCGTGGTCGGGGGAGGCCGGGTCGACCGTTCCGCCGTCGACCGTGACGCAGAACGGCGTCCCCGCCTCGTCGGCCCGCGCGTACCGCTTCCCGATCGTCCCGGCGGTGTCGAGGTCGACTCGGACCCCGGCGAGCAGGAGCTGGCGGGCGAGGGTCGTCGCGAACTCCGTATGCGCCTTCCGGATCAGCGGGAAGACGCCGACGGTGACCGGCGCGAGGTGCGACGGCATCCGCCAGAGCGTGCGCTCCCCATCGAGGCCGAGTCCGACGTCGGCGACCATCCAGAGAGCGCGATCCGGCCCGAACGTCAGCTCGAGCACGTGGGGGAGCAGCCGGCCGGAGCCGTCCGCCTTCGCCACCGTGAGGTCCTTCTTCGACCCCTCCGCGTGGCGGCCGAGGTCGTAGTCGCCGCGGTAGTGGACCGCGCCGATCTCCTTGAACCCGCCGAGGCTCGGCAGGTCGACCTCGACGTCGAACTGGATCCGGTTGTAGAACGCCCGCTCCTGGTCCGACTTCTCCCACAGCCGGATCCGGGCGGCGGGGACCCCGAGCACCCCGTGATAGAACTGGTAGGTGTGGGCGAGGTGGAACGCGTAGAATTCGGGGAGCCCCCCGTCCGCGACGAGCGACGCCACGGTCGTGGGGACCGGGTGGTCGTCCCCGTCGGCCCGGCGGCTCGCCCGGACCACGGGGAGCTTGAGGTCGGCGACCGAATCGAGAGGGACCGGGAACGAGGCCGGGTCGAAGAAGATCTGGAGCTCCGCCTGCGTGAACGCCCGCATCCGGAACAGAACCTGCCGGGGCGCGATCTCGTTCCGGTAGGCCCGGCCGACGACCGCGATGCCTAACGGGAGCGCCTTCCGTCCGACCTCCCACATCCGGGCGAACGCCAGATAGCTCGACTGGGCGGTCTCGGGCCGGAGGTACGCCCGCTCGCCCTCGCCCGCGCCCATCGCGAGCGGGAACATCAGGTTGAACGGCCGAGGCACGGACAGCACCGACGAACCGCAGTTCGGGCACTTGGCGCCGAGGACCGTCAGCAGGTGGGCGATCGCCTCCGGCGCGAGCCCGTCGACCCCCTCCGGGCGGGAGGCCTCGAGGACCGTGTCGGCCCGGAACGAGCGGTGGCAGTTCCCGCAGTTCACCTCCGGGTCGGTGAAATTCTCCAAGTGCCCGGAGGCCCGGACCACCGCTTCCGGGACGATTTCGGCCGGGTCGATCGAGTAGTAATCTTCCGAGAGGCCGACGAACCACGCCCGCCACGCCGCCTCGATCTGGCGCTTCAGCTCGTAGCCGAGCGGGCCGTAGTCGTACAGACCCTGGACGCCGCCGTAGATCTCCGCGGTTGGCCAGAGGACGCCGCGGCGTCTGAGCAGGGCGAAGAGTTCGTCGAGTTTCACGTCGCCGCCCCCCGACGACCGCCGGTCCCCGGCCGAACGATAAGGTGTTCGGTCGCCCGGGTGACGAGCTGGTACGCCGGGTCGTCGGCCGGCAACCGGACGACGATCGGCCGGGCGTCGCCCCCCGCGGCGACCGTCGCGAACCCGGCGCGTCCGAGCCACCGCCACGGCTCGACGAACGCCGCCCGCGCGAGGAACTCCGCCGGCGCCGGGGCGCCCGCGAGGCGGGAGGAGACGTAGTCGAACTCGAGCTCCCGCCAAATCGACGGGGCGTGAAGCATCGCGTTGTCGGTACCGAGGATCGTGGGGACGCCGAGCCGGGCGAGGTCGGCCAGCGGCGGACGTCGCCCGAAGAGCGCGTTCGACCGGGCGCACACGGCGACGGTCGTTCCCGCCGCTCGTACCTGCTCGAGGTCGGTGGGAGACGCGCACGTCAGGTGGACGAGCAGGTCCGGCCGGCCGCGGAGATACGTCTCGGGAGATTCGCGCTCGGCCTCGCTCGCGTGCAACGCGTACCGCTTGCCCGCCCGATGGCACGCGGCGCCGATCCGTTCGAGGTCGTCCGCGCTCTCATCGCGGGCCGCCGACAGTCCGATTCCGTCCGCCTCCGCCAGGAGCTCGGTGAGTTCGGATTCGTCGAGCGGGCGCCGGAGCGGTCGACCAAGCACCGAGACTTCGATCCCCGACCGGTTCGCGGCGCGGCGGAGGAGACGGACTCCCGGAACCCCTTCCTCCCGGAAGTCGATGGTCGCCGCGATCCCCTCCCTCCGCATCCGGTCGAGCGCCCGGCGCATCGCCGCGACCTTGCGGCTCGGGGACGTGTCGCGGAGAAGGCGGAACTTGAACCCGTCGGGGGGTTGGACCATCTCGGCGACCGTCTTCGCCGGCGGCTCCACCGTCGAGGCCGCATCGCCGAGGTGGGTGTGCCCGTTCACCGGCGGCGGAACCACGATCCCCCGGATCCGGCGCTCGCCGGGCTGGCGGGACGCCGTGCCGATCTGGCCGACCTCGATGACCGCCGGGCCGTCGAACCGGACGTACCCCGGTCGGATCCCTTCGAGGTCGACGATCGCGCCTTCGACCAGCACCCGGATCGCCCGCTCTGCCTACGACGTCGCGTATGTAACCCGGCGGGCGAGCGCCGAGGGAAATGCCTAATCGGGAGGCACCGTCCGGCGGTCGTGGTCGCCGAGGGTCACGGGAGGTCCCGAGACCTGCTCGTCGTCGGCCACACGGTCATCGACCGGTTCTGGCACGTCCCCCGCCTGCCCGCGCGGGACCGGACCGTCCCGGTAGAGTCGGTGGACGAGCGACTCGGCGGAACCGCCGCCAACTTGGCGCAGGCGGCGTCCGGCGAGGGACTGCGCGTCGGGCTGGTCAGCCGGGTCGGTCCGGAGTTCCCTCCGGAGTTCCGCCGGACGCTTCGGGCGAGCCGAATTGACCTCACGGGGCTCGAGACCGTGGAGGGCGAGCGCACCCCGAGCGCCCTGATCGTCGAAGACGGCCGGGGCGGCCAGATGACGCTGATCGACCAGGGGGCGATGGGGGACGCTTCTCGGGCCCGACTTCCGACGGGGATGTTCCCCCGCTACCCATGGGTCCATCTGACGACCGGCGACCCATCGTACATGCTCCGGTTCCTCCAGGTGGCGCGAGCCGGCGGCGCGCACGTGGCCGCCGATCCGGCCCAAGAGATCCACTACCGTTGGACGGCGCCGATGCTCCGACGGATGCTCCCGCGCTGCGAGCTGTTCTTCGGGAACGAGGCGGAAACCGCGGTCGCGTGTCGGATGATGGGCGTCTCCGGAGCCGACCGGCTGACCCGATTCGTGCCCCTCCTGATCGTGACGCGGGGGCGGAAAGGCGCCCGGGCGTACAGCCGAACGGGCATGGCCGAGGTCCCGGGTCGCGTCCCGCGCGTCCTTCGCCAGGTCACGGGGGCGGGGGACTCGTTCCGGGGCGGGTTCTACGCCGCCTGGCTCCGGGGGGCCCCCATCGGCGAGGCGCTCGCCGACGGCGTCGGGTCCGCCACCCGGTGGATCGAGACGGCCCGATTCCCAACTCGGGGCGCCGCATGAAGATGCGTCCGTTCGGCCGGCTGATCTCGACGCGCGAGGCGCTCGACCGCCTGCTCGGCGCGACCGAGCCGGTCCGGCGCACCGAGCGGCTTCCCGTCACCGAAGCGGTCGGCCGACGGAGCGCCGGCCGGATCCTCGCAGCGCATCCCGTCCCCCCGTTCCGGCGGGCTTCGTGGGACGGGTATGCGGTCCGGTCCGCGGACACGCGCGCCGCAACGAAGGCCCGGCCGGTCCGGCTTGGCCTCGTCGGTGAAGTGTACGCCGAGACCCCGTCCCGGCGGCGCGTGGGTGCCGGGACCGCGGTCGCGATCGCGACGGGGGGCCCGCTCCCGCCCGGCGCCGATGGGGTCGTCATCTTCGAGGACGTGACGGTCGAAGGCTCCGACGTCGTCGTCTCCGCCCCGGTACGGCCCGGCGACCGGATCGCCGACGTCGGGGAGGATTTCCCGGCCGGGGCGCGGCTCGCCGACCGGGACGACCTGCTGACCCCCCCGCGGCTCGGCGCGATCGCCGCCGCCGGGCGCTCGACCGTCGAGGTCTGGTCGCGACCGCGCGTCGGGATCCTTCCGAACGGGAACGAGCTCCGGGTCCCCGGCGAACGCCTGTCCTTCGGGGCAATCCACGAATCGAACAACGCCTCCCTCGCGGCCCTGGCGCGAGCGTTCGGGGCCGAGGTGACGCCGCACGCGCCGGTGCCCGACGATGAGGGCGCGATCGAGGCGGTGATCCGGCGGGCGATCCCGGGCGTCGACCTCCTGCTCGTGACCGGCGGGAGCTCGGTCGGCGAGCACGATTTTCTGCCGGCGATCTTTCCGCGGCTCGGCCGCCTCCTGTTCCACGGTATCGCGGTCCGCCCCGGGAAACCGACGCTCGCCGTCCGGGCCGGCGCCACCCTCGTCATCGGCATGCCCGGCCACCCGACGTCGTGCCTCGCGAACGGCCTGTGGCTGGTCGCGCCCGTGCTGGCCCGGCTCGGCCACTCGGACGCCGTGCCGTGGTCGGACAAGTCGGTCGTCCTTACCGAATCCTACGACGTCCCCACATCGTCGTTCTCGACCGTGGTCCCG
>DASYOF010000409.1:0-4596 GCA_036007995.1 Thermoplasmata archaeon | reverse complement strand
AGCCAGGGTCGGAACTCCGGCGGCCGCGCCGGTGGACGCCACTTCGGCCACGACCATCAGGGCCACGACGGCGAGCGCGAACCCCAGGGCAAATCCCCGGGCAGGTCGTCCCCGCCGGGTCGGATGCCGTAGGCCACCCAAGAGCATCGCGGACTGCATCGCGCCCTCCGGATCGGCCCCGACGCCGGGGTGCGATCCGTGTGCACCTCGCCTTGCCGTCCCGACCGGACGATGCGTGATAAGGGCTGGCAACCGCGGGCTCATCCGCTGAGGACTTCGGAGAACTCGGAGGCGCGGCACTGGGCCTCCATCCCCACGCCGGACTCAGCGTGGATCGAAACTCGCCCAAACGGAGGCGATCTGGGGCCGCCCGTACGTCGTGCGACCGTGCGGCGAGCCGTTGAAAGCCCGGAGCGGCCCGGCCCCGACTTCCCGATTGCCGGGGATACTCCTCGATCCGTGCGCCGGCACAGCACGTAATAGTGCGGAGTCCCTGGCGGTCCTTCGATGGGAGAGTCGGGCGGATCCTCGGTCGAGCCCGCCCCAGGCGCCCCCGGTCGCACCGACCTCGTCTCCTACCTGGGCGACTTCCTCCAGATCCCGGAGCCGAAGTTCTTCCTGATCGTCGGGAACATCGGCTCCGGCAAGAGCACGCTCCTTCGGACGCTCGCCCCGAAGCTCGGGGGACCGAAGTTGTTTCTCGCGTTCCTGCCGGGGCCGCCGGCGCCGGCGTCCGGGGGATACGCCGGCGCCGAGGCGCCGAGCGTGTCGATGCTGCTGATCGAACCGGGTCGAGGATCCCCGGACGGAACCCCCGCCGCCCGGGGTCCGGTGAGCTCCTCGAGTCTCGCCTTCAGTCCGCAAGATCGGGGCGGGAACGCCCGCGGCGCCGAGCCGCTGACCGAGGCGGTTGCTCGATTGGTCGAGCGGGGATCGGGGTCGATCATCGTCGACTCCTGGGACCGCGGCTCGGACTCCTACTTCCGCAGCCAGGCCGAGGGCTCGGGGGACATCGTGAAGTTCAACGCGCCCCCGAGCGCGTTGGCCGAGCTGCAATCGTCGATCCTCTCGACCCCGGTCCGGTTCCTCCTGTCGGTGACCCCCGACCTGGGCGCGCCGCTCCTCTCGATGGCGGACGCGGTGGTGAACCTCCGGGAGGAGGATCACACGGGCGGTCGGCTCCGGGTCGCGACCGTGACCAAGATCCGGGGACCGACCCACCCGATGACCGACCATCTCTACACGCTGGACGGAGGTCGATTCTCCTCCCTGCCGAGCCTGCCCCCCGGGTTCCGACCCCCGGTCGGAGCCGCCGACCCCGATCCGGATGCGCAGCCCCAATCCGCGTGGCCGGGGTCAACGGAGTTCGCCCGGGCGCTCGGTCGACTCCGGTTCGGCGGCGTCACCGCCCTCACGCTCGCGCCGGATTGCCCGGACACGGTCCCGCTCGTGATCGCCGCCCCCATCGCCATCCACGCGCTCCGGACGGGAGGCCGCGTCGTGTGGGTCACGCCCCCCTCGATCCGGCCGTCGCAGATCGTCGGCATCCTCAAGCGGTTCGTCCCCGAGGATTGGATGCGGGAACGACTCCGCTTCCTCGCCGCCAGCGGGGACGACCAGACGCTCGGCGACCTCCGATCCGTGATCCTACCGATGCTGCGCGACATGCGGAGCGACACCGAGCTCCGAACGGCCAGCGCCCCCGGGGTGCGCGCCCTGTTTCCCGAGGTCTACCGGTTCTACCAGGAGCGGGGGGAGGCGACTTCCTCGATCATGATCGGCTCGTTCGAGGGACTGCGGGCGGTGGCGGCCGCCGCCGGCGTGACGATCGACACGACCACGGTGCCCGTCATCCTCGGCTCGTACGCGCGCCTCCCGAAATTCCACCTGTTCGGCTACTGTGACCGCGGCGACCCGGTGGTGGCGCACCTCCGACCGGGCGTCGATACGCTCTGCGAGATCGAGATGGTGCACGGTCGCCCGGTCCTCTACGGTCTCCGCCCGACGACGCCGCCGTACCTGCTCGACTGGCCGGATCCGGACGGCCGCTATCGGCTCGTGACGGTCGCGTAACGCTCCCGTTCCGGCGCACGCTCCGGCGGATCGACGCCCCGGTCCGGCCGGGGCGAGATCCGGACCCACCAATTCCCTGACCGTCGTTAAGCCGGCCGCGCTTCGGCGGGGGTCCGTGCGGGGAGAGGGACTCGAACCGCCCGGCGGTTCAAATCCGCCGGCGGACCCTGGGGATCGGGAGCTCGACCTTCCGGCCCAGAGCTCGACTGCGAGTCACCGGTACACTCGAGACCGGTGGTCTACTCGCTCAATCAGGATGGTGTGGGTCGAACGGTCGAGCAGCGCCAAGAGACGATAATCTCCGACCCGAAGCTTCGAGTCTTCGGAGGCGACCAGTCGCTCGAAGTACCGTTCGGGGTCTGACGCAGCTCGTTCGAGTTTCCGGACCACCCTACTTGCGACCGGGAGGTCGAGACCCGCAAGATCGCGCGCCGCCGTCTCGGACCAGAGGATGGACCAAGCCTTCAGAGTCCCAACCGTCGCTTGAGCTGAGCATGGGAGAGTGTCCGACCCTCGCGGATTTCCGACCGAGAGCGAAGGAGGGCGACGCGGAATGGCTGGGTGTACGCCCCTTCCTCGTCCCCTTCGGGGACAAGGGAGAGGAGCTTGGTGAGTACCTCGTCGTAGGACTCACGAGGGCTCTGCTTCAGTTCGGCGAGACGGGTGCGTGTCTGGGGGGTTAGCTGGATGGTCGTGATCACGGAGGGGGTATCCTCTATGGCACCCATATAGCTTGCTATGTGCACGGAGGGTGGGAGGCCCCTGGGTAGCGGCCCGTTGACGTGCTCAGTTCAGAGTTCACCGATTGGCGCCGGAGGAAATAGCAGGAAAATGCGGGGAGAGGGATTTGAACCCACGAACTCCTACGAGACCAGACCCTGAATCTGGCGCCTTTGACCAAGCTGGGCGATCCCCGCGCGATCGCGTTCTACCGACGGCGAGATATGAAACCTTGCGCCCGCGAGCGGGCTCACGTCGAGGTGGGGGGCGGGATCGCGGGCCGGACCGCGGTCGCCTCGCCGAACACCTGCATCGCCTCGCGCACGGTGGCGTCGTCGTGGACGATCGCCCGGAGCGCCTTCATCATCGCCACCGGGTGCTCGGATTGCCAGATGTTCCGCCCCATGTCGATCCCCCGGGCCCCCTCGGCGATCGCGCCGTGGGCGAGGGCGAATGCGGACTCGACCGTGTCGAGCTTCGGGCCCCCCGCCACGACGATCGGGACCGGGCAGGAGTCCACGACCTTCGAGAAGCCCTCGCAGTAGTACGTCTTGACGAGGTGCGCGCCGAGCTCGGCGGACACCCGGCACGCGAGCGCGAGGTACCGGGCATCCCGCTTCTCGAGTTCCTTTCCGACGGCCGTGATCGCGAGGACCGGCATGCCGCACGCCTCGCCATCGTCGACGAGCTCCGCGAGGTTCGCGAGGGATTGGTGCTCGTGCGGCGCCCCGACGAACACCGAGAGGGCGACCGCCGAGACGTTGAGCCGGAGAGCCTCGTCCATCGAGGTTGTGATCGTCTCGTCCGACAGATCCTCCTTCAGGATCGTCGCGCCCCCGGAGACCCGGAGGACGATCGGCGTCGTCGTGTCCGGCGGAACGGAGGTCCGCAGGATGCCGCGGGTGAGCGCGATCGCATCCGCGTGGGGAAGGAGCGGGCGGAGCGTCGCCCCCGCGTTCTCGAGGTTCCGCGTCGGGCCCATGAAGTAGCCGTGGTCGACGGCGAGCATGAGGGAGTTCCCCGACATCGCCGGGAACATCCGGGCGATCCGGTTCGTCAGACCCCAGTCCATCGGCTCCCCTCGGCGGCCACCCGGGTGGCGCCTCTTATGCGTTTCCCGTCGGGCGGTCCGTCGTGCGGCCGAGCACCGGGACCCGTCGGTCCTCTTTCACGCGGTTGAGCACGACCTGCGTGTTCGTCCGCTCGACCTGCGGGTCCTGGAGGGCGTGCTTGACGAACCGGTCGAGGTCCCTCCGGTCGCGGAAGCGTCCGATCAGGAGCGCGTCGAAGTCGCCGGTGACGTCGTAGATCGCGTACGCTCGGGGGTCCTTGCCGAGCCGTTCCTCGACCTCGCGGAGCTTCCCCTTCGAGATCCGGATGCCGATGGTCGCGGAGAGCTCCCAGCCGAGCGCCTCGTCGTCGAGGAGCGGCACGTACCCCCGGATGATCCCGTCGCGCTCCATCCGCTCGATCCGCATCCCGATCGTCGTCGGGGAGACCTTCAGGCGCTCGGCGATCTCGCGGTGGCTGCGGCGGGCGTCGACGTTCAGCTCCTCGAGGATGCCGCGGTCCAGGTTGTCGAGGCTGGACAGACGTCCCATGATAGTCGGTCATTGCGCACGAACTAATTAGTCTATCTCTGAATTCTGGACGCACGTCCACTTTTCGCGGACAAGGGTTCATGTACCGGGGCATCGTCCCGAGCGCCGAGGGGCGTCGGATGGCGGTCGCGGAACGGTCGGTGGGCTCGGCGGGCGTGGCAGGCGAATCGAGGGCCGAACGCGGCGTGCGGGCGCTGGAGGA
>DASYOF010000408.1:0-1585 GCA_036007995.1 Thermoplasmata archaeon | reverse complement strand
GCGGGCGAACGAGTCGGCGACGACGGCCCCGACCCCGATGGCCCGAAGCGCCTGGGGGGCGTGCTCGCGGCTCGAGCCGCAGCCGAAGTTCTCCCCGGCGACGATGATGTCCCCCGGGCGGGCGCCCTTCGCGAACTCCGGGAGCGCGATCTCGAAGACGTGCTTCTTCAGTTCCTGCGGGTCGATGATCGTGAGGTACTTGCCGCCGATGATCCCGTCGGTGTCGACGTCGGCGCCGAGCACCCACACCCGGCCCTCGATGACGTCCTGCATCGCGGCCCCCTACGCGCCGACCTCGCGGGGGTCGGAGATCTCGCCGGAGATCGCGCTCGCCACGACGGCGGCCGGGCTCATCAGGTAGATCCGGCCCTCCTTCGGTCCCATCCGGCCGGGGAAGTTCCGGTTCGAGGAGGAGGCGCACACCTCGTCGGGCGCGATGATGCCCATGTTGCCCCCGAAGCACGCCGAGCAGCTCGAGTTCGTGAACACGGCCCCCGCTTCGGTGAACAGCTCGAGCAGCCCCTCCTGGAGCGCCTGCTGATAGATCGCCGTCGACGCGGGCGAGACGATGAACCGCACCCCGGGGTGGACCTTGTGGCCCCGCATCAACGCGGCTCCTTCGCGGAGGTCCTCGATCCGGGCGTTCGTGCAGGAACCGAGGAACGCCTGGTCGATCTTGACGTGCTCGCGCACGACGTCCGGAAGCGGCCGCACGTTGTCCGGCGAGTACGGGCACGCCACCATCGGTTCCATGTCCGTCAGGTCGACCTCGACCGTCCGTTCGTACTTCGCGTCCGCGTCCGGCTGGATCGGGTGCATCGGATGTTTCGCGATCTTCGCGAGGTAATCGTACGTGGTCTGGTCCGGGGCGACCATGCCGCACTTCGCGCCCATCTCGGTGGTCATGTTGCAGATCGTGAACCGCTCGGGCATCGAGAGCGCGGCGACGGCAGGCCCGCCGTACTCGACGGACTTGTACGTCGCCCCGGTCGTCTTGACTTCGCCGAGGATGCGGAGCACGAGGTCCTTCGCGACGACCCCCGGCCCGAGCTTGCCGCGGACGTTCACCCGGATCGTCGGGGGCACCTTGAGCCACAGCCGGCCGAGCGCCAGCACGGCGGCCATCTCCGTCGGCCCGATGCCGGCGGCGACCGCGCCCATCGCGCCGAGCATGTTCGTGTGCGAATCGGTCCCAACGGCGAGGTCCCCCGGGACGACCCAGCCGTTCTCCGCGAGGATCTGATGGCAGATCCCGTGGTTACCGACGTCGTAGAAATGTGGGAGGTGTTGCTCGGCGGCGAACTTCCGGAGGATGCGGTGCAACACCGCGGCCCCCTCCGTGGACGCCGGGACCCAGTGGTCGATCGCGATGACGACCCGGTCCGGATCCCACACCTCTTTCGCCCCCATCTCGTGGAACGGGCCGACGGTCTGCGCGCCTTGCTCGTGCATCATCGCAAGGTCGACCCGACCTTCGATGATCTGGCCGGGCACGACCGTCTCGAGTCCGCTCGCTCGCGCCAGGATCTTCTCGGCTAGGGTGCCCCCGTGACCTCCGTTCTCGCTCATGTTGCCTGAACTTGAA
>DASYOF010000407.1:0-3281 GCA_036007995.1 Thermoplasmata archaeon | reverse complement strand
CGGCCTCGCCCGGCGCCCATGTCCGCCCAGCTGCCCAGTAGCCCGGCGTCGTTCGCACCACCGGCGGACGTGATCATCGTGACGACGCCGTTCGTTTCCGGGTACCGGGTGACCCGGGTCATCGGGGCGACGTTCGGGCTGATCGTGCGGTCGCGGGGGTTGGGCCAGAACGTCTGGGCGTACTTCCGGAGTTGGGGAGGCGGGGAGATCAAGGTGTACACGAAGCTCCTCGAAGACGTGCGCCACCAGGCGATCCAACGCCTCGCCGCCCACGCGAAGAGCCTCGGGGCGAACGCGGTCGTCTCCGTCGGGTTCGATACCTCCGAGATGGGGGGCGTGATGACGGAAGTCCTGGCGTTCGGCACCGCGGTGGTCGTCGAGCCGGACGCGACCCCGGCCCCGGCGGTCTCGCTGCACTAACTCGACGCGCGGGCGTCGCGGGAAGCGGCGGGACCCTCGCAGGGCTCGAGGACGAGGGGCTACGCTTTCGCGACGGGGGGGAGCAGCGGGAGGTCGGCCCGGACCGCCGCCGCGCTCGCGTCGAACGCCTTTCGCTCGGCCTCGGTCAGGGTGACCTCGACGACCCGCTCCACGCCGGAGCGCCCGAGGATCACGGGCACGCCGAGGCAGAGATCCCCGAGGCCGTACTCGCCCTGCAGGTGCGCGGTCACGCCGACCAGCCGGTGCTCGTTCCGGGCGACGGCGGCGACCATCTCGGCCTGCGCGGCGGACGGGGCGTAGAACGCGCTTCCCATCTTGAGGAGGTTCACGATCTCGCCGCCCCCGGATTTGGTGCGCGCGACGATCGCCTCGAGCTGGGGCGCGGGGAGCAAGCTGGTGAGGGGGACGCCGGCGACGCTGGTGTGGGACAGAACGGGGACCATCGTGTCCCCGTGGGTCCCGAGCACGAACCCGATGACGTCCCGCGGGGCGACGTGGAGCGCTTCGGCGACGAACCAGCGGAATCGCGCGGTATCGAGGGTCCCCGATTCCCCGAACACCCGCGACGCGGGCAGCCCGCTGACCTTGCGGAACCAGTAGGTCATCACGTCGACCGGGTTGGTCACGACGATGACGGTCGCCTGGGGGGCGTGGACCTTCACCGCGAGGGCGTGGTCCCGGAGGATCTCGGCGTTCTTCGTCAGAAGGTCGGACCGGCCCATGCCGGGCTTTCGGGCGAGGCCTGCCGTCTCGATCACGATGTCGGCGCCCGCGAGGGCGTCGAGCGACGTGGAGCCGGTGAGGCGGGTCGAGAAGCCGAGGATCGGCGCCGACTCCTGGATGTCGAGCGCCTTCCCCTGCGGCAGGCCGTCGACGATGTCGATGAGCACGAGTTCGTCCGCCAAGTCCATCTCGGCGAGCCGCTGGGCGAGCGTGCCGCCGACGTTTCCCGCCCCGAGCACCGCGAGCTTGTGCACTCCCGACATCGACCGGACCGTCCCGGGGGCCGTCGAGCCGCCTCGGTTCTTTAGCGTGTTGCCGACGCCGGAGCCGGTCGATCTCGAACGGCTCCGCGACCGAACCGCGCCCGGTGTGAGCCGAGAAGCGCGCGGCCGGGCCCCTCGGCCCGGATCGGTCGGCCCACGAACCGGTCCGGCGCGAGGGACCCTGCTCGGCCGGGACTTCCCGACCGTCGCCCGCTCCGCGACCGCGGGGCGCCGTTCTTGTCCGGTCGCCCGACAGCCCGCCCGGCGGGCCGTCCGCCCTCGAGCGAAACCTTCATTCCCGAGGTCCCTGCTCCGCCGTTCGGGCCGATGGACGTCGACACCGTCCTCCAGAGCGTCCAGGAGCGGGACAAATGGCGGAGCCGCCTGACGCTCCTCCAGGAGTCGCTCAAGGAAATCCGCGTCCGGGAGGTCCGGTTGCAGAAGCGGCTGCGGCGGATCAAGCGGGACTTGGCACAGTTGGCGCGGGTCTCCGACGCGGTCCTCGACCAGAGTCGCCGGCAGTTCACGGGAGGTTCGGGACGTGGCCGGTCGGCAACGGACCCCCAGCTCTCTGCAAGATAGGCTCGAGGCGCTCCTGACCGCCCGGGCCGACGCCGAGGCGGAGGCGGCGCGCCTCCGCCGGGAGGCCGAGTACCTCGTCGACCAGGTCCGGCAGGCGCAGGAGCAGGTCCGCCACTACGAGGGGCTCCTCGTGGAGCTTCGACGGGACTGGGGCGGCGCCCCGCGGCTGACCGAGATCGTCCGCCGCCTCGGGTGACGGGCCGCCTCGTGCGCGTCCTCGTCTTCGGCGCGGGGGCCGTCGGGAGCCGCTTCGCCGCCGCGTTCGCTCGGGCGGGCCACCCGGTCACCGTCGTCGGACGAGCGGCGCACGTCGCCGCCATCCTCGCCTCGGGACTCGTCGTCGAGGGGGACGCCGGCCTCCCGGTCCGGCTCGCGGCCCGGACGGAGATCGGGAGCGGGAGCGATGCCGAGGTCGTCGTGCTCACCGTGAAAAGCTACGACGTCGAACCCTCCGGTCGGGCGATCGCCGCCGCGTTTCCCGACCCGATACCCGTCCTGGCACTCTCGAACGGCATCGGGATCGAGGCCGCGCTCGCCAAGGGACTCTCGGCGGGTGGCTGGGGGGAGCCCGGCGACTGGATCGTTCGGGGGGTCCACACCGTCCCCGCCCGTCTCGTCGCTCCCGGAGTCGTGCGCGCGACCGGGACCGGGGAGGTCGTCCTCGGGCGCCATCCGAAGATCCCAGACTGGTCCGAGCGGCTCCGGACCCTCTTCGAGAGCGCCCGGGTCCCGGTGCGGGTCACCGACGAGATCGACCGGGAGGTCTGGCGGAAGGCGCTCATCAACGCCGCGATCAATCCGGTCACGGCGGACCACGGCATCCCGAACGGTCGGCTCATCGAGGAACCTTGGCGCGGCCAAGCGACCGACCTCCTCCGCGAGGCGCTTCGGGCGGCCGCCTCCGAGGGGTACGAGTTCGACCCGGCCGAGGCGGAGCGCACGGTGTTCGGCGTCGCGCGGGCGACCGCGGCGAACCGGTCCAGCATGCTCGAAGACCTCGACCACGGCCGCCCGACCGAGATCGACGCGATCTCCGGGGCGATCGTCGAGGCGGGCCATCGCCACGGGCTCCCGATGCCGGCGACGGAGCGGGCCATCGTCCGCATCCGCACCCGGGAAGCGGAGCGCGCCGCGGCCCGCTAGGCGGCCGCCACGGCTTTACCCCCGCCGAGGTCCGGGGTCCCGGATGGGCGAGAAACGGAGCTTCACCGAGGCGTCGGTGAAGGGCCGTCGGGTCCTCGTCCGGGTCGACTTCAACGTCCCGCAGCGGCC
>DASYOF010000406.1:0-5840 GCA_036007995.1 Thermoplasmata archaeon | reverse complement strand
CACGCTCGGCTCGGGCCCGATCTCGTCCCAAGGTCCCAATTTCACGGTGGATCGACCGAACGGGACGTACTCCTACTCCGTGTCCACGTCGGACTTCCTGTTCGTTCCCGTCGCGGCTCACGGGACGTTCAACGTCAGCGGCGCAGCGACGAACGTCGTCGTGGCCTTCGTTCCCCGGAGCTCCGTGACGACGTCGTTCTGGGTCTACTTCAACTCGTCCGGACTCCCCGGTGGCACGCCTTGGAACGTCACGCTCGGCAACACGACCGAGACGAACGTCACGAACTCGATCCGGTTCCTCGTCACGAACGCTACCTACCTGTTCACCGTCGCCTCGAAGGGCTATCTGCCGACCCCCTCGCACGGCCTGGTCGTGGCCAACGGCCCGGCCAGCGTGTCCGCTCCGATACGAATCTCGTTCCGGCCGTTCGTCGCGCCCTCGATCGCTTCGTACCCGGTCAGTTTCACGGCCGGCGGCCTGCCCGCCGAGGCAAGCTGGCAAGTTTCGATCGGCCCGACGGCGGCGAGTGGCGCGGCCCGAACGCATGTCCTCAACGAATCGAACGGGACGTACGGCTTCGCGATCGCCCCGGTCCCGGGCTTCGTCACGAACTGGTCGGGAACCGCCGTGGTTCGAGGGATGCCGCTCCTCGTGGTCGTCGACTTCCGACCGTACCTGAACTCGGTGGCGTTCCGGGAATCCGGCCTTCCGACGGGCAGCTCGTGGAACGTCTCGATCGGATCGTCCACGAACTCCTCGCAAGGCGACCTCCTGACCTTCGCGCTCCCGAACGGCTCGTACTCCTACTCGGTGGGCGGACCGGGCGGGTTCGCCCCCCCGCCGGACGGATCCGTCCAGCCCAACGGGTCGGGGCCGCTCGTCCTCGCGCTCGACTTCGGTTCCGTGCACCCATCGGCCACCACGGTGTTCGGCCTCCCCCCATGGGAGGCCGTCGGCATCGCCGCTATCGTCCCCGTCGCCCTGCTCCTCGCGGGGCTTCTCGCCCCCACGGGACGAGGCGCCCGCCTACGCGCCGCGGAGGGGCCGGCCCCGGAGCCAAGCCCTGAGTCCGAAGAATCCGGGGTCACCGAGCGCGGGGACGATCTGTACGGCTCGCCCCCTCCCGAATAATCCCCCCCCGCCCGGGGGCCCGGTCACCGGGCCCTTCTCCGGCCCCGAAGGGCTTACGGGAATCGCCGGATGGCGGCTCCCGTGATCCGGTCGACGTTCCTCCATCTCCCCGGCGTCGGCCCGGTCACCGAGGCCGAGCTGTGGCGGCGCGGCGTGCGGGACTGGGCCGACGTTGACGGTCTCGCGGAGCCCCCCGGCCTCGCTTCGGCTCGCTGGGAGCTGATTCGAGCCGAGGTACGGGCGAGCGAGCGGGCGCTCTCCGAGCGGCGGGTCGAGTACTTCGCCTCGCGCCTCCCAAGTGCCGAGCACTGGCGCCTGTACCCCGCCTTCCGGGCCGAGACGGCGTTCCTCGACATCGAGACCACCGGGCTCAGCCCGTACGAGGGCATCGTGACGGTTGTCTCGATCCACGGAGGCGGTCGAACCCGGACGTTCGTCGCGGACGAAGACCTCGAGGAGCTGCCGGCGTACCTGCGGCGATTTCGCCTCCTCTCGACGTTCAACGGCCGGTTGTTCGACGTCCCGTTCCTCGAGTACCGGTTCCCCGGCCTGGTCGTCCCGCCGGTGCACATCGACCTCCGCTTCCTGCTCTACCGGCTCGGCTACGCCGGAGGACTGAAGCGGATCGAGCAGACCCTCGCGCTCGGGGACCGGTCGGGTGTCGAAGGGATCCACGGGCTCGACGCGGTCCGACTCTGGGAGGCGTTCCGTCGCGGCGACACCGACTCGCTCGCCCGGCTCGTGAAGTACAACCGGGCGGACACCGTCAACCTCGAGCCGCTCCTCGACTTCGCGGTCGGCCGACTTTCCGAACGGCTGTTGCCGTCCCGGTCGTCCTAGGGCGACTCCGCCAGCTCGACCAACCGCGGAGGCGGGATCGCCGGAGCTCCCGGGACCGGAGTGGCTCCCGCGATGCGCTCGCGGGCGAGCCGGCAATACTCCGCCGAGGCATCGATCGAAATGTAGTGGCGGCCGTGGCGACGGGCGACGGCGGCCACGGTGCCGGTACCCCCGAACATGTCGAGGACCGTGTTCCCCCGGTAGCTGTAGAACTTGACGAGCCTCTCGATCAATAGCTCGGGGAACGGCGCCGGGTGACCCCGCCGAGTGCGTTCCGGCGGGATCGCCCAGAATCCGTCGGAGGTCGCTTGGAACTCCGGCCCGGTGATGTCGATGTCCTCCGCCCGGCCTGGGAGCTGCCACTGCCCCTTGGAGAACACGAGCACGTACTCCCACGATGGGATGATGTGCGGGTTTGACGGGCTCCGCCAGCTGCCCCAGGCGGTCCGACGGCCCATCGTCTGCTTGTACCAGATCACCTCGGTCCGCATGATGTAGCCGAGGTCGCGGAGGTCGTTCGTCAGCTCATGATGGATCGGGTGGAACGCCTTGATCGAGGTCGGGGCGACGTTGAGCGCGAACCGGCCGCCCGGGACGAGGACGCGGAGCAAGTCTCCCCAAACCTCCTTCAGCCACGCGAGGTAGTCGGCGTGGTGGCGGTCGTCGGAGTAGCCGGCGTACGGGATTCCGACGTTGTACGGCGGCGACGTGATGGCGAGGTGGACCGATTCCGCCGGGAGGCGTTGGAGAGCCGTCCGGGCGTCCCCGTGCACGATCACGTCCGGCTGGGGCAGCCGGCCCGACGCGCGGGGGCGCCGAGCCACCGAGCTTCTCGACCCCATCCTACGGTACGACCGAAGGACGGCAACGCCGCCCCCTAGGTCAACCCATCGCCTCGGCCGGTGGCCCGGCCCGCCCGAAGGTGCCGGGTCGCGAACGCCCGTCACCGAGCGGCGCCGGGCGACGGACCGGCGCGGAGGAACCCTTTCCCTCCCGCCACCCTTGGTGCTCTTGTGCGGCAGCTCGCGTTGGCGATCCTCGCCATCGTCATCGGCGCCCTCGTGGCCCTCGCCGTGACGACCGCGGTGCTCTGGCCGCGGCCGGTCAGCTGTGGCACCGGTGGGGGCGGGGTTTCGAACGCCGAGCCTGTCTACGACGGCGGGTCGGTCGCGAACGCCACGTACCAGACGGTATCGTTCCCCGCGTCCGCCTCTGTCGCCTTCTCTTGGTCGACTCCGAATGGGACAGCCGCCAACTTCCGGGTGGTCGGGCCGGGCGGACCTACCCTCTACTCCGCGACCGGTCCGGGCGGGTCGGGTTCGTTCACCATCGAGGGTCCCGGCGGCGGTTCGGAGAACGTCGGGTTTGGCATTGGGCTCGACCCCGCCAATCAAACTGTCGATTACGAGTACACATGCACGACTTTGAGCTGAAGCCCCCTGGGGAGCAGCCCAGCGCCGGCAGACCGGGACCTTCTTTCCGGGCCCCGGATCCCGGAGCCCCGGGCGATTCGCGGCCTTCGCGGCCGGATCCCGCGATGACGCAACTCACGGCGAACTTCCGTACGCTTCGCGTGGCCTTGCTCGGCCTTGGGGCGTTCGTGCTCGTTTACGGGTGCGTAGCGCTAGGCTACTGGCTGCAGTTCGCTTGGCAATTGGACGGGTACGTCTTCGAGACGCTCCTCCAGGTGATCGCCCTCTTCGAGGTCGCTTTCGTCGGGATCGCGTTCGCCGCCGCCGTGATCCTCTACCGTCGGCAAGGGGAACTCGACCAGGCGTTGGTGGACGGCTCGGATCCGTCGCCCTCCCCGCTCGAACGCGCGGAGCTCCACAGCTACATCCTTCGCTCGCTGTCTCGGCAGGTCGATTCGCTCCTTCTCTGGCTCCCCTTCGCGATCGTGGTGAGCGTACTCGCGGGGCTCGTTCTCCTGGCATCGCAGCCGTTCGGCCCGGAGAGCTCGAGCCCGCTAGTGTCGACCGCGTCCTTCGTGGTCGCGTTGCTCGGCGTCCCCGTCGCGGTGACGGTATTCGGCGTGGGGTCGCTCCTCGCGATCCGGTCGACGACCCGCCGGCAGCACGAGTTGTCCGAGAGCGGGTGGGCGTGGTGGGACCCCTCGATCGAAGCGCCACCCCGGGACGGAGAGGCCGACTCCGGGGCGGGCGGCCCTACTCCTCCGGTGCCCGTTCCCGGTTCGGGAGCGGCCCAGCGAATGATCGCGGAGGCGGGCCGGCGGGCCCGAAGGGAGCGTCGGGTGGTTCTGCGGACCGCGCTGGCGGCACTGGCGGGGCTCGCGGGGCTCGCCGCGGTGATCGGTGTCGAGCTCGACTGCAGTAGTCTCGGGGCGACCTGTCCATCGGGAACCGGGGCCTCGCTCGTGATCGGAATCGGGGTCGGAATCGTGGCGCTCGGATTCTTGCCGCCCGCCTACATCGCCATGGCCGCGGCTCGGCGGGAGCCGGGTACCCGGCCCCCGACGGGGTTGGCATCGCCCCCCGGACACCCCTCGTCCGTTCGAGTGTCGGACGAGATCGCCATGGTGGCTCAGGTCGAGACGCTCCAGAACCGGTTGCGGGAGGAAGCCCGCGACTCGCTCTGGCTCACCTGGTTCACCGCCATCTGGATCCTCGTCGCCGGGGCCTTGGCCGTCCCCTCGTTCGGCGACATCACCTACTCGCTCCGCGCCCTGGGCGAGCCGGCCATGCCCGTGGGAGCCCTACTCGCGATCGTGGTGGGGCAGGTGCTCCTGGTCCTTCTTCCGATGCCGCTCGCGGCCGTTGCCACGCTCACGTGGTTCGGCCGGCGGCGCGCGGACGCGCGATCTCGCCAGACGTACCGGGCGCTGGTCCGCGGCTACGCCCTCCTGGAGCAGGGCTTCTGGGAGAGGTTCTAGGAGTCCGTTTGCCCGACCCGCTCGAACGGCCGGACCTTTGGGTGGTCGCGCGCCTCCTGGAGGCGCTCATCGACGGCGGCCATCGCATGAAGCGAACTCCGCTCCAGATGGCCACGGGCGTGAACTACACCGTCTTCTCCCGGTATCTGAGTTGGATGACCGCCCGCGGACTGGTGGCGATCACCCAGGAGGACGACGGGACGGCGTGGGTGACGCTGACCGCGCATGGCGCCGCGGCGTACCGTTACTTGCACGAAGGGATCGAACGTCTCGTCGGTCGTTCCTGACGAAGGCCCGTTGACGCGACGGCGGTCCGCCGCTTGCGCCACCCGGCCGGCTCGACCTCGGGCTCGCCCGGAGAGGGCGAAGGCCGGCGGAGTCGATGGGCGCGGCCAGATTCGAACTGGCGGTCTTCACCGTGTCAGGGTGACGTCATAACCACTAGACTACGCGCCCGCTCGGGCGGCCACCTGAGTCGCGTTCTTATCCCTTCCGACCGTCGTCCGCCGGGACGTCGCGTCTCCCGGTCGCATCCGATCACGGGGAGCAGCCGGAGACGGCGTAGTCGTCGCCGTTGAACTCGGCGAAGCCGTAGTCCTCGTACAGGTCGGTCTCGGTGACCGTGACCTGGTTGACCGGGTCGTAGAACACCGTCACTCCGGTTCCGGAGTTGTACGAGAGGATCACCGAGGGCCCGAGCGCCTTGTGGAGCGCCGAGAGGGTCGAGGCGGATAGGTTCGCGTTGTCGTGCGCGCACGAGGCCGCGGTGACTCCCCCGCCACCCCCACCCCCGCCGCCCCCGCCAGAAGAACCGCCTCCGCCCCCGCCCCCATGCGGGGGGAGAGCGAGGTTCGTCGTCGGGGTCGGGTTCGACATCGGTCCGGCGGCCAACGCGAAGCCGATGACCACGAGGACGACTAGCCCCGTCGCCGCCCGGCGTCCGACCGTCCACCGCGGGGCGCCGGAGGAAGGAGGACG
>DASYOF010000405.1:0-4733 GCA_036007995.1 Thermoplasmata archaeon | reverse complement strand
CTGATGGTCAACGGGACCGGCTTCGGGCAGCCGACGAACTACTCGTTCACGAACTCGACGACGTGCGTGTCGGTCTGCGGCCTCTCGAGCAACGCCGGGATCACCCTGAACTACCACCAGACGTACAACACGACGACCCGGGTCTCGTCGAGCGCGCGCGTCTACACGCTCGGCTTCAACTTCCGCCACCCGACGCACGCGGCCTACTACAACTACACCGTCGTGCTGCCGTCCGGCTACGTCCTGAGCGCGAGCTCGGTGAGCTCGCCGCCCGCCCAGTCGTGGATCAAGCCCGACGGCCCCGGCGGCACGTTCACGAGCTTCACGCTCGTCTCGAACGCCTCGACGAGCAGCTCCGGGACCGCGTCGCTGACGGTCGTGAAGAGCGGCAACGTGACGGCGAACGTCAACGTCACGGTCGCGAACTTCACGTTCTCGTCGAAGAACGTCCTCAACGACAGCACGGGCAACTACACCGTCATCGTCGGCACCGGGGAGAACGTGACGTTCTCCGCGGCGAACTCGACGTTCCCGGCGCAGACGTCCGGCGTCCGCTACGCGTGGGCGTTCGGCGACGGTGGGCTCTCGACGAAGACGACACCGACCACGAACCACACCTACGCGACCGCGGGCGTCTACCAGGGGACCGTGAACGTCACGGGCTCCGGCGGGCAGTCGAACGTCGCGAAGTTCACGGTGATCGCGTCGTCGGCGGCGCCGACCGCCGTGATCTCGGTGAACTCGACCGTGCAGAGCGCGGGCGGGGCGAACTACACCGAGGTCAACTGGTCGACGTCGCTTCACTTCAACGCGACGAAGACGGTACTGCCACTCTCGAGCACCTCGGTGTCAGACGTCCTGAGCGTGTCGCTCTGGAACCTGTCGGCGTACAAGTCCGTCTGGCAGACCAACAAGTCCTGGTCGGCCGGGGTCAACGCCTCGGGGAACTTCAGCGAACCGTTCCTCGGCGCGGGCCACTACCTGACGAGCGGCTATGGCGCGCTGAGCGGCGTCAAGTTCGTCGGGTGGCAGTACAACCTGACCCTCACGGTCTGGGACGCGGCGGGCCACTCCTCGAAGGCGACGCTCTACGTCCTGGTCAAGGACACGGAGAAGCCGGTCCCGGTCGCGCACGTGCTGAACTCGGGCGGGAAGACGATCACGAGCATCGTCGAGGCGTCGAACCACACCGCGTACGTGGCGCTCTCCGCGACGAACTCCTCCGACCCGCACAACGGCTCGATCACCTGGTTCAACTGGACCGTCACGAACAGCGGGAACTACTCCGCGAACCAGACGATCCCGATCCAGGAGAAGTCGGCCAGCACCGTGCCGCCGAACAAGCCGCTCTGGCTCGCGCCCCAGTCGAAGCCGTACCTGGTCAACCTCACCGTGACCGACCGCGCGGGGAACATCGCGTGGGCGACCGTCTCGCTGACGGTGGCGGTCAACACCTCGACGCGGCCGGTGCTGTCCGTCGGGAACCTCACGGCGGCGACGTCGCTGACGGACGGGAAGTCGTACACCGTGTGGGTCAACGTGACCAACACGATCGGCCAGAACTCGACCGCGGCGAACGTCGCGGTCCTGTTCTACCTGCTGCCGCCCTCCGGCTCGGGCTCCCCGATCGCGATCGGGGGCTCGCCGGGGTCGGTGCAGTGGTTCGGGTACACGAACGGCGTCGTGAACTCCACGTCGGCCGGGACCGGCACGGTGGCGATCCGCTACAACGAGACGCTCCGCGCCCAGATCTCGTTCACCCCGGCGCGGACCGGCAACTGGGACCTGTGGGCGAACGCGACGGCGACGAACGAGTTCGCCGCCAACTACGCCGCCGGCGGGAACCAGGCGCACATCTCGGTGACCCTCAACCAGAACCCGATCGTCCAGGACGAGGAGTACCTCGCGATCGCGGCGGTGGCCATCGTGGTCATCGTGGCGATCGTGCTGTTCCTCCGCCGACGGTCGGCCGGACCGAGCCCGAAGTCCTCCTCGAGCGGCGGCAAGTCCGGCCTCGAGCGCGGCGGCTCGAAGAAGGCGAAGGACGAGGACGACGACGACGAGCCGTAGACGGCTCGTCCCCGAGGTTCAACCCTTTCCGACGCGGGCGTGCTCCCGCGGAGCGCCCGCGACGTAGGGGATCTTAGGCGAAGGCGATCTCGCTTTCCGTGATTGGAGCTCCGTCAGGGCCCGAAAACCCTTCGAGCGGACGTGTAGAGCCAGACCGGAATCGTGCCGGGTGCGCTGGAGCGCGAGAATCTTCGTCTAGCCGTACGGGCCGACCTCGTCGAGGAGGTCGACGTGGGTCAGGAGCATCCGCCGGCAGCAATACCGGCTCAGCCCCAGGTCGTTCATCACGGTGCCGGCGGGCTCGCCGCGGCTCGTCCGCTCCCGGAACTCGTCCCAGTGTTGCCCGATCACGGCGCCGCAGGTGAAGCAGCGCACGGGGATCATCATCGTCATGGGTCGAGGTCCTCCGAGCGTCTCACCGGTACGACTTCTGCCGGCGCTTTCGGGCCCCGCGGCCGCCGGGGCGCTTCGGCAGCTTGCGGCGCGGGTCGTTGACGATGAGCGAACGGTCGTAGCGCTTGAACATCTCGGTGAGCGCCGGGTCCTTCAGCCACTCGAGGAGGCCCCGCGCGACCGCCGTACGGGCCGCGGACGCCTGGCCCATGATCCCGCCCCCGGAGACGTCGACGGCGATGTTGAGGGTCTTCCAGCGGTCCCCGGTCATGAGGAGCGGCTCCTGGATCTTCTGGCGCACGATCTCCGGCTCGACGATCTCGAGCGGCTGCTGGTTGATCCGGACCTGGCCGACGCCCTTTCGGACGGTCGCCCGGGCGATCGAGGTCTTGCGCTTGCCGGTCGTCTGCACGATGACCGGGGCCTTCATAGCCGGGCTCCGAGGAGGCGGGAGATCTCTTCGAGGGTCGTCGGCGGGCGGAGCGCCGGGCGGGCCTTCGCGAGGTCGATCGACTGGTGGGGCGCGCCGGCGTACTCCGCCGGAACTCCGATGAAGACCTCGAGGCGCTCGAAGGCGACCTTGCCGCGGGTCTTCAGGTGGGGGAGCATGCCGCGCACGGTGCGCCGGAAGATCCGGTCGGGGTAGCGCGGGTAGTGCGGTCCCATCCGCTTCGAGCCGCGCGCGCGGTTCGCGATGTAGAAGTCGAGGACCATCGCCCGCCCTCCGGTGACGACGCTCTTCTCGGCGTTGATGACAACGATCGACTCGCCCTTCAGCAGGCGCTTCGCGATCTGACTCGCGGCGCGGCCGAGGATGAGGTCGCTCGCGTCGACGACCGTGGCGTTGGCGAGCTTCGCCGGGTGGGCGGGTTTGAGCGTGAGCTTCGGGGCCGAGCCGCTCGAGGGTTTGGCCGCCGGTTGGGATGTGGGGGTCGTCGCGGGTTTGGCCTTCGGGGCGGCCGACGGCGCGGCGGCGGGCTTCGCGGGGGTCTTCGTGATCTTCGGGGCGCGAGGCTTCTTCTCCGCCGCGGTCGCGGCGGGGGTCGCCGGTGGGCTCGACTCCGAATCAGGCAAAGAGACGGACCCCCGTTCCCTTCGGCTGGGCCTTCAGGAGCTCGCCGATCGAGAGCGCCTTGCCGCCGGCCGCGTGAATCTTGGTCCGCGCGTCCTCGGAGTAGTGGAACGCCGCGACGGTGAGCGGCTTCGTGAGCGAGCCATGCGCGAGGACCTTCCCCGGGACGACGAGCGTCTCCTTCGCGTCCGCGAGGCGCTCCAGATGTCCGACGTTGACGGGCTTCGCCTTGCGGCGCGGGCGGGCGAGCTTCTCCGCCACGGCGTACCACACCGGCGCCTCGTGCGCCTTGGCGGCCTTGCGGAGCTCGATCAGAACGCGGGCGAGCTCCGCGTTCTCCTTGCGAATGGTCCGAAGCATGTGGCGAGGTCGGCTCGACCCGGGTGCCCGATATAAGGCTTGCCGCCGACGGAGCGAGGCGTTGCCGGCCGACGAGAAAATTGGCGGTTCCGAAGGGGGATCGTTCTATCCCCGGGCGGTCTGAAGGGCCGCCGATGCCGTCGCCCGGCACGGAGCGGGATCCGGCCCGCACGGGCGGTCCCGGGCGCTTCCTCTCTCGGACAACGGTTAAATATCGACTCCGAGAGTTCTCGCCCGAGGCCGACATGCGCAAGTTCCTGACCGAGCTCCGGGGAAAGACCGTGATGACCAACGACGGCCAGATCCTCGGCCTCATCGAGAACTTCGTCGTCGACACCCAGACCGGATCGATCGCCCACGTGCTCGTCACCCCGGGCGAGGACGTCGAGGCCCGGCTGTTCCCGAACGACGCGTCCGGCCGCCTCGTGCTCCCCTTCAAGAGCATGCGCGCGGTCAAGGACGTCGTCGTGATGGAACTTGGGAAGTAGCCCCTCCCCGACGTTCATCTCCGTCGTCGTCACCGTCAAGAACGAGCGCCGCCACATCGCCCAGTTGCTCGATTCGCTCCTCCACCAGGAGGGGCCGCTCGAGGTCGTCATCGTCGACGCGCTCTCCCACGACGGGACTTGGGCGTGGCTGACGGAGCAAGCCTCCGCGCACCCGGAACTCCTGCGCGTCTCCCAGAAGTACGGCTCGCGCGGCATCGGCCGCAACACGGGCGTCGCGCTCGCGAAGGGGGAGTTCGTTGCCTTCATCGACGGCGACTGCTTCGCCGACTCGCGCTGGCTCGCCGAGCTCCGCGCCGGGTTCCGGGAGTCCGACGTCGTGGCGGGCACGA
>DASYOF010000404.1:0-5630 GCA_036007995.1 Thermoplasmata archaeon | reverse complement strand
GATTTAGTTCCCCCGGTATAGGTGCTTCCCAAAAGGGCTCGGACCCCACGGAATTGGTCCCACGCGGCTCCCCCCTCTTCCTTGTCCGGACTCCGCCCCTCGCCGACTTGACCCGGAGGCGGTTCCCGGAACCGACCTCGTCGGAGCTCCCGTTCCAGGCCTCGGCCGACGTCTTCCGATGCGTCGGTCGCCCCATCGTCGTCCGACGCAGAGCCGGGGACGGCCCGCACTCGGGGAGCCATGGCGCGCGACGGTTCCACAGAAGGCGAACGGGGATTCCCGCGCTTTCGAGGAGCTAAAGGGGGTCGTCGACTCGGGCACGCCGGGCCGATTCCGGGGAGAAGGCGTGGAGAAGCTCAGCATCTGCGTCAACAGCCAAACCCCCCTTTTGCAGTTCCTTCCTCCCGCCGGGGAAGCCCGCTCCGCGGGATGGCCGACCACCGTCCGGTTGGACGAACTCGACGCGGGGGTCGATTATCGACTGTCCCCCGGGGGGGTCACCCGGATGGTCTACCCCCTGCTGCGGCGCCTGCTCACCCAAGGCCTCCTCGGCAGCGCCCACTGGGTGGCGCTGAATTCCGTCGGCCCGCGCGAGGTCCGGGCCGGCGGACTGACCCTCGATAACGTCGCGCTCGGACCGGAGCGGATGGGCGGCTACGCGAAGACGAAAGAGGCGATCTGGTCGACGGTCCACGGGCTCGAACTCCCCCCAGCCGTGGAGGAGCTGTTCTGGAGCGAGGAGTTCAGCGAGTACACGTTCTACAACCGGACCACCGCGGAGCGGATCCGCAAGCTCGACACCGAGCTCGATTTCGACCTGTTCTACATCCACGACTTCCAGCAGATGGCGGTCGGCCAGATGCTCGGCACGCTGAAGCCGAAGGTGTTCCGATGGCACATCCCGTTCGACGCCGCCCGGATTCCGGAGAATTGGCGGGCGCTGTTCGTCGAGTACCTCGACCAGTACGACGTCGTGGTCGTCAGCAGCGAGCGGTACCGCGTCGCCCTCAAGACCCTGGGGTTCGCGGGGACGTCCTTGCGAATGTACCCGTACGTGGACCCCCGCGACTACGGTCGGCCCGCGAAGTCGGTCGCGGCGGCGACGTGCGCGAAGTGGGGCGTCCGCGCTGACGACATCGTCGTCCTCGTGGTGGCCCGGATGGACCCGGCGAAAGCGCAGGACCGCGCGATCCGGGCGGTCGCGAAGCTCGCCAAGCGCTACCCCCGCCTCCGACTGGTCCTCGTGGGGAACGGGAGCTTCTCGGCCGCTTCCGCGGGGCCGAACCTGTCAAAGGCCGCCCGGTGGAAGACCCATCTCGAGGAGGAGACGAAGCGGCTCGGCCTCGGCGAGCGGGTCGTCTTCACCGGCCACGTGCCGCAGGAGGCGCTCGACTGCTTCTACGAGCGGGCCGCGTTCACCGTGCTCCCGTCGGTCAACGAAGGGTTCGGCCTCGTCGTGGTCGAAAGCTGGCTCCACAACCGCCCGTCGATGGTGACCGACCGGGCCGGCATCGCGGAGCTGATCGAGGACGGCCAGAACGGCATCCTCTTCGACCCGGACGACATCCCCGCGCTCGCGGATAAGATGCGGACGCTCCTCGATGACCCGGGCGACTACTCCGAGCGGCTGGCGCGGAACGCGCGCGTGACCGCCCGGCAGTGCACGATCGCGACGGCCGCGCGCTCGGAAGCCCGTCTCCTCGCGAGCGCGATCGAGGCGTAGCATGTTCGGTCTCCCGAACTGGGTCCTCCCGTACCTCGGCGTCCTCGTCATCCTCGCCCTCACCTGGCTCATCGCGTTCCTCGCCGGCCTTCTCCTCGGCCGCCTGATGCGGCACTCGGCCCCCCAGCTCGCGGCGGCGGCCCGTCGGCTCGGCCCGCTCGTCGTCTGGACGGTGGGGCTGTTGCTCGCGGTCCAGGAGGCGGGCCTCAGCATCGAGATCCTCGCGGTCGTCGTCGTCCTCGTCGGCCTCGCCGCGATCGTCGCCCTCCGGCAACCGCTCGAGAACCTCGGGGCGAAGTACTTCGCCGACGTCTACACGCCGTTCCAGGTCGGCGACTCGATCGAGGTCGGGTCGTACGCGGGCAAGGTCATCGAGATCAACGCGATGGCGACCGTGCTCCTCGCGGACGGCGACCGGCTGGTCGCGGTCCCGAACTCGCTCCTGATGACGGAAGTCGTGATCAACTCCTCCCCGAAGGCGTGGAAAAAACTCACCGTTCCGATCACCCTTCCGGCGAGCGTCGACCTCCCGCGCGTGGAGAACGAGATCCTGAAGAGCGTCGCGAAGCTCCGCCTGCGCCTCGACAAGCGGTTCCCGCCCACTCTCGCCGTCAAGGCCCGCACCGACCGGTCTATCGACCTCGTACTCACCGTGATGATCCGCCGACCCGAGGAACGCGACTCGATCCTCGCCGAGCTGAACCGTCGCGTCCACGACGCGCTCCCGGGGAGCCGCGTCCGGGGAACCGAACCAGCCCCCCCGACCGCCGCAAGCGCGCCCGCCCCGCCCCCACCCGGTTAGGTCCGGCCCGGCCACTCCGTCCGGTTTCCGGGCGGTCCGCACCGAACCTCCTCGGACGCTGGCCCGGTCGACGGATGCGCCGGGCCGCGGCCCATCGGTCGGGAATCGCCAGGGTTGCCCGGCCTCACTCGGGCTCGGGCCGCGAGGCCCGGCTCCGCCAAGCGACGGCCGCGAGCAGCGAGGCGGCCACCGTGCCGGCGGCGATCGCCTCGAGCGACGCGGGCGTGGCGGTCCAGGCCGCGGGTACGGCCGCCTTCGCGAGGAGGAGAGGCCCAGGAAGGACCTGGAACGCGAGCGGGCTCAACTGGACCAACGGGTCGTACTCGAGCTCGGAGTAGCCACCCCGGACCGAGCCGAAGCTCAGTCGGATCGTGGAGTTCGAGCCGTTCCTCGCGAGGGCCTGGAACGTCCCGACCGCACTGGTGCTGAGCCCGCCCCCGCCGTACACGACCGAGGCGACCGTGTCCCACGAGAGGCTCGCGACCGTCCGATTCGTTCCCGCCCGCAGCTCGACCACCTGATTCGTGGTGGGTCCCGCCGCCAGCACGGTTGAGGTCACGGCGGTGGAATCGAGTTCGATGGCGAGCGAATCGGAGGCGTTGTTCCACGGCCAGTTCGTGACGTTGACCGCGAACCGGACCCCCGAGGGGTCGGCCGAGGTCGAGTCGTTCAGGTAGAACGAGAGGGAAATCTTCGCCTTCGCCTCCGCGGCCGGTCGGCGCATCTGCCCCTCGTCGCCCTCCCAGCCTCCCCGGGATCCGGCGACCGGCACCGAGCCGTTCGCCCAGACCGTGGTCTCGCCGACCCCGCCGACCGAGGCGAACGTCCAGGTCGCGTTCCGCGCCTCGAGGGGCGCGAGGAACGAGACGTTCCCGGCCGGCCCGAGCTCGGCGATCGCGGTCGGGGCCGTCCGCGAGGCGACCCGACGGTCGTGGAGCGAGGTGATCGCGAACGAGGGGAAGGGCGCGGAGAACGCGAGACTCACGACGCCGTTGTCCCAGGTCGGACCGGTCGAGTTCTGGGCGACGAAGCCGTGCGGGCGGGCGGACGCGGGGGGGCTCGTACCGGTCGCACCGAGCCCGCCGGCGGCCATCGCGATCGCCACCAGGAGCCCGGCCAGGGCGAGCGCCATCGCCGGGCGGGTCGGGGCCCACCCGGCTCCCCGTCGGGTCATCGACCACCGGTCGTACGGGCCGGGGAGGCTCAGGCTTTTTGGCGCAAGACCCGAATTGAGCGCGCCGGCCCCCGAAGCCACGGTGCCCGGGCGCCGTCGTGCGCTCATCGGATCAGGGAGCTCCACGTCTCCACGAATCGGTCGACGAGGCGGTCCTGGAACGAGTCGCGGTACACCTGCAAGAGCTCGCCGACCCGGGCGGGCAGCGCCGTCCGATAGCGACGAACGTTGCCATCTTGGACCGCTTCGACGGTCCCGGCCCCGACGAGGATCCGGAGATGGAACGACGTCGTCGATAGACTCAGGCGGGTCCGTTGACTGACCTCGGCGGCGGTCCGGCCGGGGTCCTCCGTCAGGACGAGCAGGATCAGCCGCTCGCTCGCGCTCCGGAGCGACCGGACGAGCTTCCGGTCGTCCCAGGTCATGTCGCGTCGGAAGTAGTAGTCGCGCCGTCCGCCGCGTTCGCGCCGGACCGCGCCGGAGTGCGTCAGCTGGTCGAGATGGTAGGCGGTCTCGCCCCAGGCGAGACCGGCGAGCCGCTGGACGTCCCGGGCGCTCGCCCCCGGGTGCGCGCTGACGACGTCGTAGATGCGCCGCCGGGTCGGCTGCCGGAGAAGTTCATCCATGCGCCCCCGACGCCGCTTCGGGGCGAGGGTGGATCAGCGCGACGTAGAGCAGGGCGACACCCAGGACCGCGATTCCGAGCGGGACCGGATCGATGTCCAGTCCCGCCCCGTACAGCGGCGAGAGCTGGTGAACGAGCGACAGCAGTCCGATCAGGAAGAACAGGCCGAGAGCGACCCCGACGAGCCCGAGTCGAGAATCGTGGTAGCGAGACGCCGCCGTGAGCGCGATCCCCATCAGGATCACCGCGAGGCCGGCGAGGATCGTGGACAGCACGTCGGCCAGAACGTCCACACCGCCCAAGTCGCCCGCGACGTATTTCTCGGTTCCTTTGGAGTCCGCATCGACGATTGCGGGCTCCGCACCAAAAGTCGATGGTACCGGATTCCGGCCGGATTCGGCCGGTCCGAGCCTCGCCTGTGCTGAGGGTCGGGGGCCGCTCCCGGCACGGCGGACCGGGCCGCGCGGGCTGCCCGGCCCAACTCCTCAGCGCCATCCGTCGGTGCGGTCTACGAGGGCCGCGGAAACCGGGGCACCGGAGGTGGGCACCGGTCGGCGGTCAGCCGCCGGGGGGCCGATTCCCGTGCCACAGGTGCGCGACGACCGTCGGCGGGTTCTCCGTCCGGAACGGCGATCGGGGGGCCGTCTGACCCTCGACGACCGCCATCGGGTCGCGGACCCAGCTCCCTCGCCACGCCTCGGTGTCGGCGGCCGGCGACTCGGAGAGGTTCGGTTCCGCCGACGCCGGCGCTTCCGAGGCGGAGCCGGTGGAGCGCGGATTTCCGTACGTCCGGAGGAGCTCGACCCGCGCGTTCCCGTCGAAGACCACCCGGGTGATCAACTCCTGGTCGAACGCCCGGCCGCTCGCCGCGACCACCCGTCCGTCCTCCCGGGTGAGCGGCCCGGAGTGCGTGGCGTGAACGGTGTTCAGGACGGCGCTCTCGTCCCCCGAGAGGTACACTTTCGCGACGTCGACGCTCCAGTCGGGGTACGCGAGGAAGTTGGCGGTGAGGAACGCCCGGATCGCCGCCTTGCCGCGAAGCGGCGCCTCGTTCTCCGGAACCTGGAACGTCGCCCCGTCCGCGCACTGCTCCAGCACGCGGTCGACGTTCCGGGAATTGAGCACGGCGAAGAGTTGACGGGTATCGGCCTCCGTAGGCCATTTCATGCGACTCATCTTTTAACCCGGATATATAAGGGCCGCGAATGGTATAAGTAGGGGCGTGTTCCGGCGTGCCACGCCTCCCAGCGGCCGGAACTCGATCGGCCGCTGCCCCGGGCTAGTTCGTGTAGTCGATCATCAGGAT
>DASYOF010000403.1:0-1810 GCA_036007995.1 Thermoplasmata archaeon | reverse complement strand
GGGTCGCTGTCGAGGTCGACCATGTTGCCGGCCTCCTTCGCCGCCGACGTGCCGCTGTTCATCGCGAACCCGACGTCGGCCCGGGCGAGGGCGGGGGCGTCGTTCGTGCCGTCCCCGGTCATCGCGACGAGTCGCCCGTGACTCTTCTCGAGGGCGACCAGGCGGAGCTTGGTCTCGGGCTTCGCCTCGGCGACGTACTCGTCGACGCCGCTCTCACGCGCGATCGAGAGGGCGGTGAGCCGGTTGTCGCCGGTGCACATGATCGTGCGGATCCCCATCGTCTTCAGTTCCTGGATCCGCTGGGAGATGCCCGGTTTGACGACGTCTTTCAGGATGACCAGTCCGACGACCTCCTTGTTCCGGGCGAGGGCGAGAGGCGTCATGCCCTTGCGGCTCGCCTCGTCCGCCGCCTTGCGAAGCTCCTCGGGGAACGCGCCGGCGTACTCGCCGATCGCGCTCAGAGAGCCCTTCATCACTTCCATCCCGTTCGGCAAGACGATCCCGGACATCCGCCGGGCGGTCGTGAACGGCACGACCTTCGCCTGGCTCGTGTTGAACTTCTCCAGACGGAGTCCCCGAAGGGTCGCGAGCCGGGCGATCGACCGCCCCTCGGGGGTCTCGTCGAGCACCGACGCCAGGAGCGCGGTGCGCTCGCACGTGTCGGAGTCGACCCCCGGGGCCGGGATGAACTGCACGGCCAGTCGGTTCCCGACCGTGATCGTGCCGGTCTTGTCGAGGATCAGGACATCGAGGTCGCCGGCCGCTTCGATCGCCTTCCCCGACTTGCAGACGACGTTCGCCTTGGCGACCCGCGTGACCCCGGAGATGCCGACCGCCGAGAGCAGGCCCCCGATCGTCGTCGGTACGAGGCAGACGAACAGCGCGATCAGGACCGCGAGGTTCAGCGTCCCAAGGCCGGTGTAGCCGAGGAGATAGGCGAACGTCACGACCACGGTGAGGAGCGCGAGGGTGAGCGCGTTCAGGACCAGGGTGAGCGCGATCTCGTTCGGGCTCTTGTCCCGGGTCGTCGCCTCCACGAGCTGGATCATCCGGTCGAGGAAGCTCGTCCCCGGCTCCGAGGTGATCCGGATCTCGACGGTGCCGTCGAGGACCCGGCTCCCGCCGAGCACGCTGGTCCGGTCGCCGCCGCTCTCCCGGACGACGGCGGCGGACTCGCCGGTCATCATCGATTCGTCGATCAGCGCCCCGCCCTTCACCACGTCCCCGTCGAGCGGGATCGTCTCGAACGCCCGGACCTCGACGAGGTCGCCGCGGTGGAGCTGGGTGGCCGCGATGTCCCGCTTCCGCCCGTCGGGGAGGATCTGGCGAGCCTGCAGGCCGGCCCGGACCTCGCGGAGGCTGTCGGCCTGCGCCTTCGCCTGCGCTTCGGCGACGGCTTCCGCCAGGTTGGCGAACCACACCGTCAGGAGCAGGATGATCGTGACCGCGAGGTAGTAGTTCTCGTGGAACCCCTGGCTCTCGATGTCGGGGAACGCCCACGGGGCGACGCAGACGAGCGCGGTGAAGAACGTGAACGCGTAGACCACGAAGATCACCGGGTTGCGGACCTGCTGGCGCGGGTCGAACTTCTGCAGCGAGCGGGACAGGACGAGCCCGAAGTTCGTGTGGGCGACTCTCCGGACGCTGACGGTCGCCCCGACCGGGTGGCTGTCGGAGGGGGGGGCCGCGGGCGCGGCGGGCCGCCTCGGCGTCGGGACGGGGGCCGGGGCGCTCACGGCCAGTTCACCCCGAGCGCGAACGGTCCCATCGCGAGGATGGGGAGGAAGAGGAGCCCGGTGACGATCAGGAT
>DASYOF010000402.1:0-3020 GCA_036007995.1 Thermoplasmata archaeon | reverse complement strand
CCTTCGCGATCCCGTCGGTCGCGGTCGGGACGACCTACCTGATCCAGTGCACGGAGTTCTGCGGGACGTACCACGGCGTGATGCGTGCCTTCGTCGTGGTCACGTAGGCGGGGCGTCGCCCGAGTCGTACGGCTCGCCCGGTGCGTAGTACCGTTCGCCCGGGGGCGGCCGGCGTCCGCGGCGCCACAGGAGTACCCCGATCCCGACGGCGGCGACCGCCGCCACCCCGGCGGCCACGGCGAGTCCCGGCCCCACCGAGGTCGAGGACGACCGGGCCGCCGCCACCTCGACCAGGGCGACGGTCGTGCGGGTGCCGGCCGGCCCGGTCGCGACGGTGACGTTCGTCGGCTCGTAGCCCGGCGCCGATACGCTGACGTTGTAGTTGCCGGGTCCGACCGCGAACGCGAACGCGCCGGACCCTTCGGTCGAGGCGTTCGAGACTTCGTTCCCGCCCCCGCCCCAGAGGGCCACCGAGGCCGTTCCGACCGCCCGCCCCGTCGCCGCATCGACGACCGCGCCGGTCAGCGGGACGACGGTCCGGGGGATCGTGAGGTCGTGGACGTCCAGGGCCCCGCTCACCCGGACCGAGAAGGGGACGCTTCCGTAGACGACCGGGCCGTTAGGCGGGTGGCTCGCGACGAGCGAGATCGTCCCGTTCGCGAGCGGCACGTGGAACGCCCCATCCGCGCCGGTCGTCACGAGCACGACGCCGTTCTCGGCGATGGCGACCCCGGCGAGCACCGACCCGGTCCCGCCGTCGAACGCCACCCCGCCGACGTCGTACGTCATCACCGCGAGGGAGAAGTTCACGTCCGTCACGTTCGCGTGGGCGACGAGGGTCTCGTTCGCCGTCCGGTACCCCGGGAGGACGACCACGACCCTCGGCGTCCCCCACCGTACGAGCAGGTCGTAGGAGCCGGTGCCGAGGGTGTACGCCTGGCCCGCGCGCGCGCCGTTCTCCTCGGCGATCAGGAGCACGCCGCTGAGGGGGGCACCGGTCGACGCCGCCGAGACGAAGCCGGTGATGTTCTCGAACACGTCGGGGGGAGCGGGCGCGAGGACGATCGTCCCGACCTCGTCGAGGTCCCCCGAGCCGACGGTCGTCCCGACAACCGTGTCGAGGTATCCGGACGCCGAGACGGTGATCTCGATCGGTCCGGGCGGAACGGGCACGCGGAAGGTGCCGTCGAACCCGGTGGAGGTCGTCACGCAGGCGCCCCCGGAGTACGCCCCGCACGACAGCACGGTGGCGTTCGCGACCGCGGCCCCGACGGGAGTGACCACGGTCCCGGCCTCGACCCCGTCGGCGTCGAGGACGACGACCCCGAGGTTGAGGTTCTGCCCCGGCCCGAGGACGAACTCGAAGCGGCTCGCGTTGTAATCGGGAACCGCGGCGTAGAAGAAGTACAGTCCCGGCGGGGAGGTGATCGAGAACGAGCCGTTCGCGTCGGTCGTGACGCTCTCGTCGGCGAGGCAGGCGTGCGGCGGGCTATACTGGGAGCAGATGCTGACGTTCGCTCCGGCCAGAATGCCGCCGCTCGGAAGCCCCCGGACGAAGCCGTGGACGGTGCCGAACGAGTACACCGGCACCTGGCCGAGTTCGACGAACGAGTCGGACGGGACGCTGATGAGCCGGGTCAGATTGGACAGATACAGGTCGGACTCGACCGTCACGCTGACGGTCGCGTTCGGCGACCAGATCCAGAACACCCCCGTCGAGTTCGTCGACGCCGTGTTGCGGCAGACGACCGCGTTCACCGCGCAGACCGATACGGTGGCGTACGGAACCGTGACGTTCCCCGGCTCGGCGACCACGGTCCCCTCGACGATCCCACCTCCGGTCAGGTTCAGCGGGGAGAAGTAGGAGGTTCCGCCGGAGCTCAAGTTCCGAACGACCGTGAGCGGGTTGTACCCCGGGGCGCTGATCGACACCGTCGCCGTGGCCGCGGGGATTCCGCCGAGGAAGAACTGGCCGAGGTCGTTGCCCATCATCGGGCCGGCGTTGAGCCCGATTCCCCCGGTCTCGAGGACGAGCGGCTCGGGGACCGGGATCCCCGAGATGTTGTCGAACGCCCCCGGCGTGACCGGAACCGCGACCGTGTTCACTTCGGCCGTGCGGACGATGACGAGTCCGCCGTTCGCGAGCGGGGTGAGGTCAATGGGGCCGAAGGCGTCGAACCCGGCGACCGGGACCGTCACCGAGCCGCTCCAATTCTGGTAGTACGGGGACCCGGTGGCGAGCGTGTCGTCCCCGGGCGGGGCGGTGACGTTCACGTCGCCGGAGCCGTTCGTGTTCGACGACCCGACGAGGGTTACGTTCGGTCCGGCCGACCCGGTGGCGGTGACGAAGACGCCGGCGAGCGGCTGGCCGCTCGAGGCGTCCTCGACGTGGGCGGTGACGAATCCGAATCGGGTCAGGTTGAGGCCGGGGCCGGTGATCATCGCGCCCGCGGCGATCGGCCCGTTGACCACGGACGAGGTCCCGGGCTCGAGCGCGAGGGCGCTCGCCCGGACGGAGTACCGCGAGGCTCCTTCCGGCAGGAACGCGACGTACGAGCCCGAGCCGCCGGTGAAGCCGCCCGCGTTGACCCCACTCCCGTTTCCCACCACCCCGTAGACCGTGAAGAACGCCGGAGGGCTCGTGCCGCCGCCGAACTCGTTGATCGGGCCGGTGACCCCGCCGAGGATGGGGAGCGGAATCGCGCCGCCGGGGGCGGAGCCGGAGAGTCGGGAGCTCCCCGGGACGACGGTCGCCGTGAGGGTCGTCGAGTTGAACCCGGGAAGGCCGTTCCCCTCCTCCCCGATCGGTCCCGATCCGACGAATTGGACGGTGGCGGAGCCGGCGGCCGGGGCGCTCGCGTTGAAGTAGCCCGCCGGGCCGGTGGCGGCCTCGGGGCCGCATTGGCTGACGGCGACGCACACGGTGACGAGGATCTGGTCGGCCCCCTCCCCGTCCGTGGTCGCGAGCGATTCCCACGGGTCGATCACGACTCGGCCGGTCAGGCGGGGCAGCTCGGTCA
>DASYOF010000401.1:0-2219 GCA_036007995.1 Thermoplasmata archaeon | reverse complement strand
GGAGCTCGCCAGTGATCTACTTAGGCCTAGGCATCTCCACGGCAGGGTGGATATGGTTTACGTATCTCCAGCGCTACCCGCAACCTGAAAGGTCTCCCTTAGGCGACTTTTGACGCCGCTGGCCGCGCTACAACAGCCGCGATGGGCTAGGCCCCATCGCAGGGGTTCTTGTGCAGCCGACCGAGTTTTTGTGCGCGGAGGGGTTTTTGGGCAAAGCCGACGGAGACACAAACGGTAAATACGAACCCCTAGCTGGCCGAGGCCTTGACGGCCGCGGCTCTGCCGACGGCCCCGTCGGGTACCTACGTGACCGAGGCTGGTTCAGTTCGTACCCGGAACGAGGCTTACACGCGCTTCGAGCGCGCGCGCATTCTCGGCGCGCGGGCCCTGCAAGTCTCGCTCGGCGCCCCGATTCTCACCGACGTGCCGGCCGACCTGATCGACCCGGTGCAGATCGCCGAGGTCGAGTTCGCCGCCGGCGTGATCCCGATCACCGTGCGGCGCGGCCCGGGCCGCTAGTTCGGCTCCGCCGTCAGAGCCCGGCGCTTTCGAGCGCGCGTTCGCATTCGCAGCCTTTCGGCCCGGGCAGCGTGGGCAACAATCGCGCGAGCACCGAGTGCATCCGGTCGACGTTTCGGGCCATCGTCTCGACAACGTCGCGGGCCTCGACCGGCTTGTCGGCCCAGACGTCGAAGTCGGTCACCATCGCGAGGCACACGTAGCACATCCCGCGTTCCCGCGCGAGCGTCACTTCGGGGACGAGCGTCATGCCGATGATGTCGGCGAACCCTCGCCAGAAGTTCGACTCCGCCCGCGTGGAGAATCTCGGCCCTTCGACGCAGACGTACGTCTTCTTCGAGGCGAATTTCTGGCCGACGGCCTCACCGGCGGCCATGGCCCGGGCGGTGAGCTCCGGGCAGAACGGGTCGGCGAGCGACACGTGGTAGACGCGACCGCCGTCGAAGAACGTCGTCGGTCGGCTTTTCGTGAAATCGACGAACTGGTCCGGGGTCACGAACGTCCCCGGCGGGAGCTCGGCCTTGAGCGAGCCCACCGAGCTGACGGTGACGATCGTGTCGGCTCCGAGCGACTTCAACGCGTCGACGTTCGCGCGGTAGTTCACCCGGTGCGGCGGGATCGTGTGCCCGATGCCATGGCGGGGGAGGAACAGGACCGTCAGGTCGCCGACCCGGCCTTCCTCGACCGCGGCCGACGGTGCTCCCCAAGGCGTTGCGACCCGGTGGCTGGTCCGGTGCCCGGCGTCGAACACCCGGTCGACGCCGGATCCGCCGATGACGCCGACGACCCGTCGAACGCCGCTCATGCTCCGTCGCCCCGGTCGGTGGACCGTAGACCGGCGCGGTGAAGAAGCCGGGCCATCGTGACTTCGCCTCTCGTGCGCTCGAGCAGCGCGCGGGCCGTGTCCTGTTTCGGCTTGAGCGAGACGATCGCGCGGGCCGTCTCGAAGCCGAGGAGCGTATGGTAGAGCGATTCCATCAGCGCGAGCCGGTCCGCGGCCCCGTCGACGTTACCGTTGGTGAGCTCGGCGAGCGCGAGGCGACGAACCTCGCCGACGACGTCGCCGAGGCCGAGGAGGTACGGTTCGGGGGCGACATCGAGCTCCGCCGGAGTCGGGAACTCCTCCCCGGCGACTGCGGCCGCCAGCAGGACCGCTTCCACCCCCTCCTGGAGCGCGTCCTCAGCGAGCCCCTCGTCGCCCGGAAACTCCTTCGGCAGGGCTCGGGCGAGGACCGCGAGGTCGCGGCGGACCTTCGCGACCTCCGACGGGGAGGCAGCGCCCGCGTGGATCCGGGTCATCGTGTGTTGCGCGAGCCGTCGGAGGGATCGCGCCCGCTCGAACAGGCGGCGACGGCGGCCTTCGCGGTCGGCGAGGTGGCGCTCAATCGCCCGGACCGCGTGCCGGGGGACCGGCCCCTGGCTACCGGTACGGCGTGAAACGGACGTCGTCGTCCCCTCCATCCAGCAGCCCGAGCCGCACGCCCGCGTCGAGCCAGCCGTGCGCGTAGCTCGCCGCGGCGAGCGCCCGGTCGAGGTCGCCCGAATCCCGGAAGTGCCGGGCGTCGGAGAGGTACGCCCGCGCCATGCCGAGGAAGTCCTCCGAGGCCCCGATGAGGAACGACCGGGCCGGGGGCGTCGGCCGGACGCGCTCGAGCGCCTCCGCCGTCAGCGTGAGGTACTTCTCGACCAGGGCGGACTCC
>DASYOF010000400.1:0-5130 GCA_036007995.1 Thermoplasmata archaeon | reverse complement strand
ACGAACCGGTCCCCGAACTCCTTGAGCCGGACCCCCCGACTTAACGGTTCGTAGAGGTGCCGTTGCCACAATCGGTCGTACTCCTGGAGCGGAGCGCCGGACCGCACGTGGGCCGCGGCGGCCACGCCGGCGTCGCGGCCGGAGATCATCGCGGTCGGGATGCCGCCGCCGTTCGTGGCCATCACGAGGTTCGCCGCATCGCCCGCGAAGAGCGCGCGCCCCCGGACCGCGGAACGCGGAGGCGGGCCGAGGGGGACCCACCACCGGGTCCGGTCCGTCGCCGCCGCCCACCCCGCGTCTCCGGTCAGGCGGTCCAGCAGGGTCGACAGCGTTTCACCGCGCGGGAGGTAGCGCACCCCGACCCCCACGTTCGCATCGTGCGCCCGCGGGATCATCCAGGCGTAGCCGCCCGGGGCGACGGAGCCGAAATAGAGGTCGATCTCGGGAGGGAACTCGCCGGAGCAGCTCGCGGTGATCATCCGGTACATCTCCCGCGGGACCGAGAACCCGACGGACCGGGCGACGGTCGAGAGCGGCCCGTCCGCGCCCACGACTACCTTGGTGCGTACCAATTCGCCGCCGACGAATTCGACCACATCGTCGCGGACGCGGGCGACCCCCGCGGGGAACCGGAGCTCGGCGCCGGCCCCTTCGGCCCGCGCCGCGAGCGCCTTGTCGAACGACCGCCGGGAGACGGTCGCCCCGTGCAGAGGGAACGCGAACCGTCGGCCCCCCGGCGCGATGCACGCCATCGTGTGCGTCTCGCGTAGCACGGTCTCGGGCGGAATCTCGAACGCCTCGCGGATCACCTCGGGAAACGGGAAGATCGTGGCGAGCTCCTCCGGGGAGGGGACGTACTCCCCGCACTGGACCGGCTCGCCGAGCTCCGGCCGCCGGTCGACGAGCAACGTCCTCGACCCGCCGAGGGCCGCGAACCGGGCGGCGAGGCTCCCCGCGGGGCCGGCGCCGACGACGACGACGTCGAACGCCTCCAGGGTCTCACGCCCCGACTTGGAGGAAGTGGACCGCGGCCGACTGGAATCCGTTGAGGACGAGCGCCGGGTCGATGCCGAACACGACGATCGCCCCGACGGCGAGCGCGATCGCCGCGGAACGGCCGAGCCCGATGGGCGCCTGGAGACGGTCCGCCTTCGCCGGGTCGTCGGGCGCGGGGTCGAGGTAGACGGTCTTCAGGACCCGGGCGTAGTAGAACACCGACAGGGCGCTGTTGAGCAGTCCCGCCACCGCCAGCCAGACGAACCAGCCCTCGGCCTGGACCGCCGCCGAGAACAGGATGAACTTCGAGACGAAGCCGACCGTGAGCGGGATGCCGGCGAGCCCGAGGAGCATCACGGCGAACGCGAACATCAGGTACGGCCGCTTGGTCGCGAGACCGCGCCAGTCCTCGACGCGGGGCCCGACCCCGAGGCCGAGGACCGCCGCCACGACGAGGAAGGCGCCGGCTTTCATGAACACGTGGGCGAACACCTGGAGCGTCGCCCCCGCGAGCGCCGGGGCGGTCCCGACCACGACGCCGATCAACATGTAGCCGGCCTGGCTGATCGAGGAGTAGGCCAGGAGCCGCTTCACCTCCTTCTGCTGGAGGGCGAGCAGGTTGCCGAACGTCATTGTCAGGACGGCCACGATGCCGAGCGCGAGCTCGACCGTAGGACGGAGGGTGATCGTCGAGCAGTGCCCGCCGATGCACCACTGCCCGAGCACCGGTGCGAACACCACCGGACCGACGAACACGAGGAAGAACGCGAAGATCCCGATCTTCTTCGAGCCCCCGGCAAGGAACGCGGAGACGTCGTCGGGGGCGCCGTCGTACACGTCGACCGCCCAGGCGTGGAACGGCACGAGCGTGAGCTTGAACCCGAGCCCGGCGATCAGGAGGGCGTATCCCGCGAGGGCGAGCGCGGGGTAGCCGACGACCCGTGTGGCGCTCTCGAGCGTGACGAACGTCGTCCCGCCGTACGCTCCGAACAGGAGCGAGGCGCCGAAGAACGAGAGCGCGCTCGACAAGGCGCCGACGATGTAGAACTTCATCGCGGCCTCGAGGCTCCGGGCGTCCCGCCGGGTGTAGCCGACGAGCAAGTACGTCGCGATCCCCGTGACCTCGACGGAGAGGAGGAGGAAGATCAGGTCGCTCGCGACGGCGGCGAGGAGCATCCCGAGCGTCGCCATCAGGAGCAGGCCGAAGAACACGGCCGCCCCCTTCTCCTCGCTCGGCCGGGAGAGCGACGCGAGCGAGACGAGGAGCGCGCTCGTCAGGAAGATCCCCTGGAAGATCAGGCCGAGGCTCGTGACCCCGTAGAGGGTCGCGGAAAGCGGCGCGTCGACCGAGCTGGCCGGGATCGTCCGGAGGACCGCGAGCGGGGCGTACCCGAGGTCGGCGATGACGGCGAGGAGCGCGATTGCGGAGGCGGAGACCGCGATGGCCCCGTACGTCTCGAGCCGACGTGCCCCCAGCACGTCGAGCAGGAACACGAGGAGCGCCGCGGCGAGGACGATCAGCTCCGGGGTGAACGTCGCGAGGAACGTCGTGTCCATGGAAGCGCTCCTACGGGAACCCCGGGAAGCCGTAGACCGGCGAGTTCACGATCACGTTGACGAGGAAGCCGGGCAGGATCCCGTAGACGACGATCAGCGCGACCAGGATCCCCATCGCGGCCGCCTCGAACCACGGGACGTCCGTCGCGTGGTCCGGGACGTTGCGCTTCGGTCCGAAGAGGACCCGTTGCATCATCCACAGGTAGAACGCCGCGGTCACGACGAGGATGACGAGCGGGACGAGGACCCAGTAGCCGATCCGGTCCCAGGTCGCGAGCAGCGCGGTGAACTCGGCCGGGAAGCTGATCAGGGCGGGCAAGCCGAGCGAAGCGAGCGACCCGACCATCGCCATCGTCGCGAGGAACGGGGTGACCGGCGTGATCCCCCCGAGTTTCGAGATGTCGCGGGTGCCGAACGTGTGGTGGACGCTCCCGGAGACCATGAACAGGAGCGCGCTGACGACGCCGTGGGCGAACATCAGCAGCACCGCCGCGAGCAGTCCGAGCTGCGAGTAGACGGCGATCGCGAGCAGCACGATGCCCATGTGGTTGATCGAGGAGTACGCGACGAGCCGCTTCAGGTCTCGTTGGGCGAGGGCGACGACCGACCCCCAGACGATCATCGAGAACGCGATGACGTAGAGGAGCCAGGTCAGGTGGCTCATCCCGGCCGGTAGGATCTCGACCGCCCAGCGGATCAGGCCGTACGCGCCGAGTTTCAGGAGGAGCCCGGCGAGCAGGACCGATGCGCCGGTCGGCGCCTCGACGTGCGCGTCGGGAAGCCAGGTATGGAACGGGACGATCGGGAACTTGACGCCGAACCCGAACAGGAGGGCGAGGAACAGGAACACCTGGACGGTCGTCGAGAGGCCGTGGGCGGCGACGTACACCGAGGCGAAGTCGAACGACGTCGCCCCGGAATAGAAGACGAGGGCGAGCAGCCCGACGAGCATGACGATCGAGGCGACGTGGGTGTAGACGAAGAACTTCAGCGCCGCGTAGCGCCGACGCGTTCCGCCCCAGAACCCGATGAGGAAGAACATCGGGATCAGGACCGCCTCCCAGAAGAGGAAGAACAGCAGGATGTCGAGCGAGACGAACACGCCGAAGCAGCCGAGGCAGGTGAGGAGCATCAGCCCGAAGAACGCGGCCGGCTGGTTCGTCTCTCCCCACGAATAGACGACGACCGCCACCTGCAGGAAGGCGGTCAGGAGGATCATGACGAGCGAGATGCCGTCGACGCCGACCGTGTAGTTGATCGTCAGCCAGGAGAGGTGGATCCACGGGTACGACTCGAAATCGGCGTACCCGGGGCTTCCCCCGGACGGCCCGGGCCAGGCGGTGTACGAGGCGAGGAGCGCGGCGACCTCCAGGAGAAAGACGACCGACGTCCCGAGCGCGACGTAGCGCGCCCGCTCCTTCGAGAGGAACGTGAGGACGGTCCCGACCACGAGGGTGAGGAGCGTCAGCGACAGGACGGGGACGGCCACGCTACGGACCTCCCACGGAGGCGAGGACGAGCGGCGCGATGAACAGCAAGAGGAGGAGGAGCCCGATTACGCCGACGACGACGTAGCTGGCGTAGTCGGACACGAGGCCGCTCTGCCCGCGTCGGAGCGCGTTCGAGGCCGCGGTGCCGAGCCGCTCGAACCCGTGGATCGTGCCGTCGATGACGTACCGCTCGAACCAGTCGGCGAGCCGGCTGCCGCCGTAGACGAGGGTGAGGCCGACCCAGTCGTAGAACGCCTTGACGTAGTACCGGTTCAGCAGGACCGTTCGGACCGGCTGGAGGGCGGAGTCCGGCGCGAGAACGTAGACCCGCCCATTCCCCCAGAGGAGCGCGGCGAGTCCGATCCCGGCGATCCCGAGCCCGACGGAGACCCCGGAGAGCACGAGGTCGGTCGTGCCGTACGTGGGCGGGATCCCGCCGCTCCCGACCGAGAGGAGGGAGGCGAACGAGGGGACGAAGGCGAAGAGGCCGGCGACGACCGCGAGCGCGGAGAGGACGACGAGCGGGACCTGCATCGTCCACGGTCCCTCGTGGGCGTGCGGGAGCCCCGGGTCCCGGCCATGGTCCCCGCCGAAGGCGAGGTACCAGGCGCGGAAGATGTAGTACGCCGTCAGGAACACGGTCGCATAGGCGAAGATCAGGAACGGCCAGTACGCCGGGTTCGACTGGGCCGCGGAGTACACCGACGCGAGAACGTCGTCTTTCGACCAGAAGCCGGCGAACGGCGGGATCCCGGAGAGCGAGAGCGCCCCGACCGCGAACGCGACGTACGTGACCCGCATCGACTTGCGGAGCCCGCCCATCTTGAACAGGTCCTGCGTGCCGACGGCGTGGATCACCGAGCCCGCGGCGAGGAACAGGAGCGCCTTGAAGAACGCATGCGTGAACAGATGGTACAACCCGACCATCGCGAACCCGGCGCCCACGGCGAGGACCATGTAGCCGAGCTGGGAGATTGTCGAGTACGCGACGACCCGCTTGATGTCGGTGTTGACGACGGCCATCGACGCCGCCCAGATCGTCGTGAACCCCCCGATGGCGACGATGGCGAGGCGGTCGTCGGGCGTG
>DASYOF010000399.1:0-1592 GCA_036007995.1 Thermoplasmata archaeon | reverse complement strand
CGACCTCCCGGTCGAGCTCGCCCCGGAGCGTGGTCGCTTCCTGGTCGAGACGGTCGAGCAAGGCGCGGTCGGGGTGGTCCGACGCGCGGATCTCCGGTCCCCAGAACGCGGCGAGCCGTTCGCGCTCTTCGGCGATCGCCTGCAGCCGGACCGCCCAGGCTCGCACCCGGGGGAGAAGTTCGCGAAGGCCGTCGAGACGAACGTTCGCCTCGGCCACGGTCCAGAACCGGGCAGGAGCGGGGAGCTTCGTGGCGTCGGTGGAGTCCCCCATGTCCGGACCAATCAATCGATGCCGTGGTGTCTATTTACGGGTTCGCGAACGGGAGTTTCACCATCGTCCGCGCGGTGCACCGACCACCCGAGCTCGCCAAACCTCGCGACGACCTCGGCGCCGTGCTCGGCGTCGCGGACCTCGAGCTCGACCGAGACCGAAACGTCGCGCGGGCCCCGGCTCGCCGAGTCTCGGTCGTGGACGATGTGCCGGACGTTCGCGTTCGTCTCGGCGGCGACCTTCAGGAACTCCGCGAGCCGGCCGGGCGCGTCGGGGAGGCTGGCGGTGAGCCGGAGGAGCCGACCTTCCGCGGTGAGCCCGACGAACAGCACGCGGTCGATGAGGAACGGGTCGAGATTCCCACCGCTGACGACGAGGACCGTCGGACCCCCGTCGGCCAGCGACGGGTCGGCGAGGAGGGCGGCGAGCGGGGTCGCGCCCGCGCCTTCGGCGAGGACCTTCGCCTGCTCGAGGAGGAGGAACGAGGCCCGGGCGATCGTCCGGTCGTCGACGACCACCGCCTTCGCGTGGTACGCGAGGAGCAATTGGAGCGGGAGGTTGCCCACGTGCCGGGTCGCGAGGCCGTCCGCGAATGTCGAAGGTCGGCCCCCGACGACCACCCGACCCTGGGCGAGCGACGCCTGGAGAGTGTCCGAGCCTTGCGGTTGCACGCAGACGATCTCGATCTCCGGTCGGATCGAGCAGGCGGCGACCGCGATTCCCGCCGCGAGTCCTCCCCCACCGACTCCGACGATAATCCGTCGTACGTCGGGGACCGCCTCGAGGATCTCGAGTCCGACGGTTCCCTGGCCGGCGATCACCGCCGGGTCGTCGAACGGCGCGACGTAGGTGAGATGCTCGGCGCTCGCGCGCCGGAGCGCCTCCTCGTTCGCCTCCTCGAAGTCGGCGCCGTGGAGCACCACGTGGGCGCCGAGGGCTCGGGTCGACCGCACCTTCATCTGCGAGGCGGAGCGGGCCATCACGATCGTCGCCGGGATCCCGCGGGCGCGGGCCGCCCAGGCCACGCCCTGCGAATGGTTGCCCGCGGACGCCGCGATGACCCCGCGCTTCGCCTCTTCCGCCGAAAGCTGGGCGATCCGGTTGGTCGCGCCCCGCAGCTTGAAGGCGCCGGTCCGCTGGAGATTCTCGAGCTTCAGATACAGTCCGGTCGCCGGAAGTCCGGGGAACTCCGGCGCCTCGAGGACGGGGGTCGACCGGATCGCGCCGCGGATCGCGACCGCCGCGCGGCGGACGTCGTCGTGGGTGACCGGGAGCGGCCCGGCCGCGCTGCCGGCCGTCCCCGGAGTGCCCATCGTGATGA
>DASYOF010000398.1:0-2366 GCA_036007995.1 Thermoplasmata archaeon | reverse complement strand
GTTCGCGGGCGTCTGTCGGGACTGGTTTTCGTTGCCGGTCGTGATCCAAACGAGGTTCGTCGCCGGGTCGACCGACGCCGTGGTCCAGATCGACCCGCCCGTGTCCGCGTCGCTCGTCCCGTTCGTGACGTTGAACACGTTCTGGATGTGGTCGCTCGAGAGGTTGATCTGGAGGAGCTGCGCCTGGATGTACTTCCAGTCGGGCTGGCCACCGACCCCACGGTTGTACTCGCAGAGCGCCGCCGTTCCGTAGTAGGCGAACCCGTGGTAGACGAGCGGGCTTGCCCAATCGTACTCCTCGTAGTACGGGGTCTGGTTCGATGTGTTCCCGATGTCGATCCGGGAGACGACCGTGCCGTTCGGCCGGAGCACGTACAGGGAATCGTTGCCGCCGGCCTCGATGAGGGACCCGTTCCAATACGTCGGGGTCGAGATGACGCCGTCGTCCCGGATCCCAATGAAGTTTGGCGCGCCGCATTCGCTGTAGGAGGTGTTGCCGAGATACGGGAGAGCCCACTGCGACGAGGGGAGAGGAGCGCCGGTCGTCGCGTTCAACGCGCTGAGGTAGCCGCTGTTCGACCCGACGTACACCACTCCGTCGACGACGATCAGGGAGCCGAGGAGCGACCGATTGAACTCGGTCGACCACGCCAATCGGAGCCCGCTCGCGTTCCCCGGGCCGATCGCGGTGAAATTCGGACTGGCCCCCGACCGCGCGTTGTCGGCCAGGTAGGTCGGCCAGTCGGACGGGCCGATGGAGCCACCCCCACGGGACGCCGCAAGGTCGCGAACCGAGAGGGCACCCCCGGCCCGCTCCGCGACCGGGGCTCGGGTGGCGGAGGAGAGGCCAACCACCCCGCTGGGTGTCACGGCGAGGACCGCGACGACGACAACGACCGCGGCGAGCGCCCAGCGACCCGTCTCCCTCCTCCGGGGCGATCGACCCGCAACGCCGGGTCTACGACCGGCCGAGAACGGCGCCGTGGCGACCGGAATCGGGTTCGGAGCTTCAAGCTAGGGTGCGAATCCCGCGCTCCGGCAGCCAACGTCACCAAGGCGGCCGCGCCTCGACGGAGGCGGCCCATCGTCGCGCGTGCGGAGCCTCGCGAACTCGTCGCGGAGCCCAGGCCTCCCACAATTACGGCGGCGTCATCGTACGGGTCACCTGGGCCGACACGGCCCGCCACCCGATCGGAGCCCGGACGTACACATCGATGTACCGGCTGAGCCCGGCGTTTCCGTCCGGTCGAACCCACCGTCCGGTCGCTTGGACGAGGGCGACCTCGCCGTAGATCCGCACGCGGACCTTCTCGAGACGGTAGCTGGCCACGTCGGGGCCTTTCGCCGCCGAGCGGAGGAACTCGGCCTTGTCGAGGACCGAACCGTCGGATTCGATGCACACGAACTCGTCCGCGAGATGCTCGCGGTACCACTCGGCGTCCCCATTCAGGAACGCGGCGATGTATTGCTCGTTGAGCCGCTCGAGTTCCTGCCGATCGGCGGAGTTGCCGTTTAACGGGCCCGACATCGGTGACCCCGGCGTACCGACGCGGGCACTCCGAATATACCTGCCCGGACGGCGTGGGGCAGCCGGGTCGATCGGCGGTGTGGCCCCGCCTCCACGGACCGTGCGAGGACCGGCAGGTCCTCTCGTACGATCGGACCGGCGGCGCTCCCGGCGGGGCCGTCCGGAGTTTCACCGATCTCGGTCGACCTACGGAGACGCCGGCTGCCGGGGAGGACGCCAGCGCGGCGGTTGTGGGGGGCCCGGGTCGGGCATCGTCAACTGGGCCGAGGCCGGCAACTCGTACTCGACGAATTCTCGAAGCCAGATGAACCCCGCCCTTCCCAGCGGGAGCGCGGCCCTGGGCGAGTCACTGCCGAGCACGACGGCCCGGACGCGCTTCGGCTCCGAGAGGCCGAGCGCGTAGGTCACCATCGCGGTGCCGACGCCCCGGTTTCGGGCGCCCGGCGCACTCGCCACGCCGTGCAGCGAGGCGACCGGTGGCTGCTCCAGGAGAACGGCGCTCCCCACGAGGTCGTTGCCTCGCTGGGCCAGCAAGGGGACCAACCGCTCGCCCGGGTTCGGGTGGTTCGAGAGGACATCGAGCGAGCGTCGGAGCTCCTCCCGGTGAGGCCCGTCGGTCCAGAACCCGACGACGGAATCGAGCTCCTCGGGCCCGGCTTCGCGCACCGTAATCTCCCCAACCGTATCCGTCGGGTGCGCCGGGGACGCCCACCAAAGCGTGTACGGCTCCGCCCGGCGGCGGAAGGCGAGACCCTGGAGCGTCTCGTCGACGTGGCGCGGAATCGGACCGACGACGCGAAACGTCGGCCGGAGGGCGCGTTGGAAGTAGTGGTCCAGC
>DASYOF010000397.1:0-2139 GCA_036007995.1 Thermoplasmata archaeon | reverse complement strand
GCTCCCGCCTCGGGGACCGAGAACACCACCGTCGTGGGAACCCCGGGCTGGGCGAACATCACGGATACGGCCAGCACCCCTCCTTCCGCCCGAAGCTACGGCCGCTCGTTCGCCTACGACCCGGTCGATGGCTACCTCCTCCTGTTCGGCGGATACACGGGCGGCGGGTACCTCGCCGATACCTGGACGTTCCACAACGGGACCTGGAAGCAGCTCACCCCGACCGTCCACCCGTCGGCGCGCGACCACGGGACCCTGGCCTGGGACCCGGTCGACGGCTACATGCTGCTCTTCGGAGGCTCCGGGAATGGCGGGGCCTACTCGGACACCTGGAAGTTCCTGAACGGCACCTGGACCCAGCTCAGCCCGACCTCCCACCCCTCGGCCCGCTGGGCGTCCTCGATGACCTGGGACGCGGGCGACAACGAGATGGTGCTGTTCGGCGGCTGCGCCGGCGCGGCCGTCGGCGACACGTGGACGTACGTCGGCGGCAACTGGACCCAGCTCACGCCGAGCCCGCACCCCTCCGCGCGGGAGAACACGGCGCTCCGCTACGACGCCGCGATGAACGCCACGATCCTCTTCGGCGGCGACGATTACGGCGGGACGACGTACAGCGACACCTGGGAGTTCCACGGCGGCAACTGGACAGAGCTGAACGGTTCGGTCCATCCGGCCGGTCGAACCGAAGCGAGCATCGCCTACGACGCCGCGATCTCGGCGATGGTCCTGTTCGGCGGGAGCGGCGCCAGCGGCAACCTCGGCGACACCTGGCTCCTCGTGAACGGAAACTGGTCGCTGCTGTCCCCGGCGACCCCTCCCCCGGCCCGCTACTTCGGCGAGATGGCGTACGACCCGGCCGACGGGGCCGTCATCCTGTACGGCGGGGTCGGCTCGAACGACTTCACGGACACGTGGATGTTCGCCGGCCTCACCCTCAGCGCCGGCGTGGCGAACTCGACCGGCCCCGGTCCGCTCGACGTTTCCTTCTCCGCCAGCGTCACGAACGCCTCCGGCGTCACGACCTACGCCTGGCAGTTCGGGGACGGCAACGGCACCGACGGGGCTAACGCGTCCCACACGTACGACGTGGCCGGCCAGTACTTCGCCAGCGTGACCGCGACGGACGAAAACGGGAGCCTGGCCACGGCGACGTTCGTCGTCCGCGTCGCCGCCCCGCTCGCCGCGGCGGCGTTCGTGGCCCCTGCCTCGGGCACCGCCCCGCTGACCGTCTCCTGCTCGGTCGTTCCGAGCGGCGGGACCGCGCCGTACACCGTCACCTGGTCCGCCGGCGCCGGAACGAACTCGAGCAGCGGCCCGAACGCGACGTTCACCTACGACGCTCCGTCCGCGTACGTCGCTTCCGTGACCGTCCACGACGCGCTCGGTTCGACGTGGTCGAAGACGTTCCCGGTGACGGTGAACGCTCCGACCGTCGAGCCGCTCACGAGCTCGATCATGACCTCCACCCTCAGCGGCCCGGCGCCGCTCCCGGTGTGGTTCGTCTCGACGATGGGGGGCGGCATCGCCCCGTACGCGGTCAACTGGTCGTTCGGCGACGGCACTTTCGGAACCGGCACGTCCGTCAACCACGTCTTCGACGCCGCGGGCACGGTGACGACGACGCTGACCGTCACGGACGCGCGCGGCCACTCGACGACGAGCAACGTCACCGTGATCGTCGGGCCAGGGCTCAGCGCGACCGGTTCGGCCCCGCCCCGCACGGTCGCCGGCACGAGCTCCGAGTTCACCGCGTCCGTCTCCGGCGGGCTGGCTCCGTACACCACCGTCTGGTCGTTCGGCGACGGGGTCGCAGCGACGGCGGCGAACGTCTCGCACGCCTACGCCCAGGCGGGGACGTTCAACGCGACGTTCACCGTCACCGACCACCGCGGGATCTCGGTCTCCTCGTCGTTCTCGGTCGTGGTCACACCCGCCGCGAGCACCGGGGGCGGCCACAACGCCACCCCGGCGCCGAGTTCGAGCGGAACGGGCGGAGCGCTCGACGACGCGGACGTCCTCGCCCTCGCGATCCTCGGGGGCGCGGCGATGATCGCCGTCGCCGCGATCGTCGTACGGCGGATGGACAACCGCTAGGGAGCTCGGCGCCTAGGCGCGGCGGCGGCGTCGCCACACGAC
>DASYOF010000396.1:0-1631 GCA_036007995.1 Thermoplasmata archaeon | reverse complement strand
CATACCGACCAGGTTGCCGCGGTGGATCCGCTCAAAATTGCGGGCGATCACCGCCCGCACGCCGAGCAGGAGCGGTCCCTTGGCCGCCCAATCGCGGGAGCTTCCCTGGCCGTAATCCTTCCCCGCGAACACGAGGAGCGGGGTGTGCCGCGCGCGGTAGGTCTGCGCCGCCTCGTAGATCGTCGTGGGGGTGCCGTCGGGCAGGACGGTGGTGTACCCGCCCTCCCGGCCATCGGCCAGGCGGTTCTTCAGGCGGACGTTCGCGAACGTCCCGCGCACGAGAACCTCGTGGTTGCCCCGCCGGGTTCCGTAGGTGTTGAATTCGCCGAGGTCGACGCCATGCTCGAGCAGGTACCGCCCGGCCGGGCTCTCCTTCGGGATGTTGCCGGCGGGGGAGATGTGGTCGGTCGAGACCTGGTCCCCCAGCACCGCCAGCACGCGTGCCCCGTCGACGACGACACCGTTCGACGCGGGCGGAACGACCGGGAGGTCGAAGTACGGCGGCTCCCGCAGGTACGTGGACTTCGCCTCCCACGGGAACTTCGGCCCGGTGCGGGCGGGGAGTTCGTCCCAGTTCCGGTCGCCGACGGTGATCGCCCGATACTTTTCTCGAAAGAGTCCCGGGTCGAGGGAGGATTCCACCAGGTCCCGGACCGTCTCGGAATTCGGCCAAAGGTCCCGGAGGTAGACCGACGCGCCGTCCCGCGACGTGCCGATCGGCTCGCGCGTGAGGTCGATGTCCATCCGACCGGCCAAGGCGTACGCCAGGACGAGCATGGGCGAAGCGAGGTAGTTCGCCCGGACCTGATTGTGGATCCGGGCCTCAAAGTTCCGGTTCCCGGAGAGGACCGCGGCATAGTACGCGTCCGACGACTCGACGGCGTGCGCCACTTCGGGAGGCAGCGGCCCGGCGTTCCCGAAGCACGTCGTGCAGCCGTAGCCGACGACCTCGAAGCCGATCCCTTCGAGCGGCTGCAGGAGCCCCGCCCGCTCCAGGTAGGCGGTCACGACCTTCGAGCCGGGAGCGAGGGAGGTCTTGACCCACTTCGGCGGCGCGAGCCCGAGCTCGACGGCCCGCTTGGCCATCAGACCGGCTCCCACCATGACCGTGGGATTCGACGTGTTCGTGCAGCTCGTGATCGCGGCGATCACCACCGCGCCGTCCGGAGGGCCCCCGTTGGCGGCCGCGGACTTCCGGGGGTGGCCCTTCCGGTACTCCGCGAGGCCGGCTCGGAACGATCCGGGGGCGTCGGCGAGCCGCACCGACTGTTCCGGGTTCTTCGGCCCGGACACGGTCGGCTCGATCGTTCCGAGGTCGATCTCGAGAACGTCGGCAAAGGTCGGTTCGGGGGTCGTGCCGTCGCGCCACATGCCGGTCGCGCGGGCGTACGCCTCGACGCGGCGAACGACGGCGGGGTCGCGGCCGGTACCGGCCAGGTAGCGGGTCGTCGCGACGTCGACCGGAAACAACGCCGCGGTGGCCCCGTACTCCGGGCACATGTTGGAGATGGTCGCCCGGTCGGGAACGCTGAGGGAGTCGAGGCCGGGTCCGAAGAACTCGACGAACTTCTCGACCACGCCCTTCTGGCGGAGCGCGTGGGTCACGGTGAGCACGAGGTCGGTCGCGGTCG
>DASYOF010000395.1:0-2594 GCA_036007995.1 Thermoplasmata archaeon | reverse complement strand
ACCCGGACCGGTGGCCCCGCTGGGCGGCCGTGACGCGGACGATCGCCTCGCGGGCCAGGCGGGCCGCGAGCGCGCTGGTGTTGCCCTGGTCGTAGGGCGGCGAGACCTCCATGATGTCGAAGCCGCAGAGGCGCGGTGCGGCCTGGGCGATCACGGTCTTCACGTCGCGCGGCGTCAGGCCAAAGGGCTCGGGCGTGCCGGTCGCCCCGGCGTACGCCGGGTCGATCGCGTCGATGTCGAGCGAGACGTACACGCGGTCGGTCTTCAGCAGCGCGAGCGCCTTCTTCACCGAGGCCTCGATCCCCTCCTCGGCGACCTCGTGCGACGTGATGTACGGCATGCCGATCGACCGATTGTCGTCGATCTCTTCGCGGGAGACCGAACGCACGCCCAGGACGACCACATTCTTCGCCCCGACCCGGTCCACGATCCGGCGCGAGGAGCACGCGTGGCTCCGGTCGTCCCCGAGGTAGCTCGCCCGGAAGTCCATGTGGGCGTCGAGGTACAGGACTCCGAGCGACTTTCCGTCCGGGTACGCCTCGACGCACGGGGGGGAGCACGCATGGTCGCCGCCCAAGATGATCGGGATCTTTCCGGCGGCGTAGATCGGTCGCACCTCCTCGCGGACGGACGTTACCATGTCCCGCGCGAAGCCAAACTCCTCGACGTTTCCCAGGTCGTGGATCGGAACTTCCGAGAGGTCGACGCCGGTCTCGAGGTCGTACGACTCGAAGTTCCACGAGTGCTGCCGGATCGAGTCCGGGCCGAAGCGGGCGCCGGGTCGGAAGGAGGTCGTGCGGTCGAACGGCACGCCGAGGAAGACGAACTGCGCCTCGTCGAACGTGGATTCGGCGTCCGCGAACCCGGCGCGCTGCGGCACGGCGCGCCGACCCCGGGCCGGTATATCAGCGTGCCCGCGCGATCCCGCGCCGTCCGCCGCCCGACCGGTCAGATCGGTACGAATGCCCTCGCGGGCGAGGTGAAGTCGAACGCCTCGGACAGGTCGTTCGCCGCCGCGTCGCGGGTGCTGAGCGCGGGGAGGCCGTAGCGGTTCTCGATGAATTTGAGGATCGAGGTGTGGTCGTTCACCGTGTGATCGACAAAGCCCACGCGGGCGTACGGGGAGACCACTAAGCAGGGCACGCGGAACCCGTACCCGAACGCATCGACCTGGGCCGGGGCGACGTGGTCGTAGAAGCCGCCGAAGTCGTCCCAGGTCACGAAGACGGCGACGGAGGGCCAGTACGGGCTCTTCCCGAGGGCGTTGATGACCCCGTCGGCGACACTCGCTTCCCCGGCCTGGATGTTGGCGGGGGGATGCTCGCTTCCCCCCGCGGCCCCGATGATCCAGGAGACGTCGGCCAGCGTCCCGTTCGCGAGATCGGTCGCGAACGCCGCCGAGGTGCGGAACTTCGAGGACGCCGCGGGGGTTCGCTGAACGTAGTCGAACCGCTTGTACCACGTCGTGAACCCGTAGACGTTCCAGGACACGCCTTTCGCGTCGAGGCCGGCGAACACCGGTGGGACCGTGATCGTCGCGGGGACGTTGTCATCCTGCAGTCCTCCGCACGTCCCGGCGGCCAGGAACAGGTGGTTCGGTGCGCTCTCCGTCATCGCCGACGTGAAATACCGGTCGCAGAGCACGTACTGGTCCGCGGCTGCCCAATACCGGCCGATGTCGCGGCGGTCGAAGTACGCCATCGTCCCCGGCCCGCCCTCGCTGACCACGAAGCCGTCCATCTTTCCCCCATCGTAGTCGGCGTGGGCGGACGCCCAATTGTGGTTCATGTCCGCGGGCGTGAGCGTGGGCGAATGGTTCGGACCGACGCTGGGAGGGCCGCCGGACGTCGCCGGGACGAGGAGGTTCTTCCCCGCCGTCCCGTCGACGCCCGGGTAGGTTCCGAAGTAGTTGTCGAACGTGTGATTCTCCTGCAGGACCACGACGATCTTCGTGATCGCCGTTCGATCCGCCGGCCTCGGAACGGCGTGGCCGGCGCGGCGCGGCCCGTCAGGTCTGGAGGTCATCGTCTCCCAACCGAGAGGCGTCCGCCCCTAATCAATCGCACCGGCCGCGCGCGACGCGGCCGAACGTTGATATGTCGCGCTGCGGCATGGCGCCGCGTAGGCGAGCACGATGGGCGACGACAGTCTGGTGACGCAGCGCGACGACGGCGACGGCGTCGAGGTCCTGGTGCTCCGCCACCCGAAGGTCAACGCCCTGAGCACGGCCCTACTCAGCGACTTCGAGCACCGAATTGCCGACGTCGAGTCGAACCTCTCGGTCCGAGCGGTCGTCGTCACCGGGGACGGACAGTACTTCAGCGCCGGCGCGGACCTGAAGGAGATGGCGACCCTCGGAATGGACGACGCCCCGAAGATCGTCCGGCGGGGGCAGGCGCTGTTCGAGCGGCTGAGCGCGCTTCGACCGCCCGTCGTCGCGGCGATCAACGGGCTCGCCGTCGGTGGGGGGCTCGAGCTCGCGCTCGCCTGCGATCTACGGGTCGCCGGAGAATCGACGAAGCTCGCGGCGCCGGAGGCCAACTTTGGGCTCCTTCCCGCCTACGGGGGCACCCAGCGGCTCGCTCGGCTCCTCG
>DASYOF010000394.1:0-3892 GCA_036007995.1 Thermoplasmata archaeon | reverse complement strand
TTCGGCCGGCTCGCCGAGCTCCGCCTGGTCGCGGTCCGGAGGCTGGACCGTGGGGCGCACGAGCCACCGGGCCCGCGCGTCGTCGCTGACCGTGCTGACGTCCCGCCTCGACTTCCGTCCGGACCATCAGCAGGAGACGCTGCTCGCCGCGAACGGCTTCCGGGTCGTCGACCTTCTGGACGACCTCGACGAGCCCGAGATCCTCCCGGCGCTCCAGGCGCTCGCCTCGGACGACTGACCGAACGGCCGTCGGGGAGCGCCGCCCTCCCCCAGCACCCTTATGGCGCCGAGCCCTCCCCGGCTCCGAGCGATGGCGAAGTTCCCGGACAAGGGCACGAGGTTCATCGACTGGTACCTCGAGGCGGTCGAGGCCGCGGAGCTGACCGACAAGCGCTACCCGGTCAAGGGGATGAACGTCTGGACCCCCTACGGCTTCCAGGCGCGTCGGCAGCTCGACGCGATCATGGTCCGCGAGATCGAGCGGACCGATTCTCGCCCCGTCGAATTCCCGACGCTGATCCCCCAGACCGAGTTCCAGAAGGAAAAAGATCACATCAAGGGGTTCGACGCCCAGGTCTATTGGGTGACGAAGGGCGGCGCGACCGACCTTGACGTCCCGCTCGTCCTCCGTCCGACCAGCGAGACCGCGATGTACCCGGTCTTTGCCCTGTGGGTCCGCTCCCACAAGGACCTCCCGCTCAACGTCTATCAGATCGTGAACACGTTCCGCTACGAGACGAAGACGACCCGTCCGTTCCTCCGCGTCCGCGAGATCCATTTCTTCGAGGAGCACACCTGCCAGGTCGACGAGTCGGCCGCCACCGAACGGGTCCGCTCGAACCTCCTGGCGTTCGCCGGGATGGCGAAGTCGTTCGTCCTCCCGTACGTGGCGGTGCGACGCCCGGAGTGGGACAAGTTCCCCGGGGCGTTCTATTCGGTCGCGCTCGATATCCCGGTCGGCGGCGCCCGTACGTTGCAGATCGGCACCACCCACCACTACCGGGAGAACTTCAGCGGCCCCTACGGGATCCACTACGAGGCGCCGGACGGGTCGACGAAACTCGTCCATCAGACGACGTTCGGGCTTTCCGAGCGGCTTCTCGGGGCGGTCGTGAGCGTCCACGGCGATGAGAAGGGCGTCGCGTTCCCGTCCTCGCTCGCGCCGTACCAGATCGTCGTCGTGCCGATCGTTTCCGGCGCCGGGGGAGAGGGCGTCGTCGAGTACGCCGGAGCGTTGGCCGGACGGCTGCGGGCGCTCGGCCTCCGGGTCCACCTCGACTCGTCGGACGAACGGCCCGGCGCGAAGTACTACCGTTGGGAGACCCGCGGCGTCCCGCTGCGGCTCGAGGTCGGTCGTCGCGAGGCCGAACAGAAGACGGTCACCGCCGCCGACCGCTTGGGGGGAAAGCGGTCGATCGGCCCGGACGCCGTCGACGACGGCGTCTTGGCCGCGCTCGCGGAGTACGACGAGAAGCTTCGCGCGCGGGCCGAGGCCGCGTTCGCCGCGTCGTTCACCGTGGCGCGATCGCTCGAGGAGCTTCGGGGCAGCACGACCGTCCGCGTCCTCGCGTGGTGCGGGGCCGAACCGTGCGGCCATCGGGTCGAGGAAGCGATCGAGGGGGCCCTGCTCGGCACGCCCGAAGGCCCGCTGCCCATCGACCCCGGTCCGCCGGCGGTGTGTATCGGGTGCGGCGCCCAGAACAGCCCGTGGGCGCTCGCGGGCCAGCCGCTCTGACGGCCGGGGGTCCCCGAGGGCGGCCTCACGGGTCGCCGAGGGCCCTCGACGGTGGCGAACTCGCTACTTGTACCGGGACCGGTCGTTGGGGATGAACGAGGCGGCGATGAGGATCGCCGCGGCCACAATCAACACGACCCCCCCGAAGATCAGCGACTGCGCCCCGCCACAGTCCGAGTACGTGGTCGATCCGCCGTGCTGCGTGACGGTGCACCCGATTCCGACCTCGCCGGCCAGCAACAGCGGAAGCCCGATGATCAGGGCCGTGAGACCGAAGGCGATCAGGTACGCTCTCACGATCGTCCCGGGGGGGAATTGGTGCGGACCACCGAGTGGTCTCGCCGTACCGATATCGGATTCCGGGGGCGGCAGAGCTCGCGCCGGGCGAGCCGGCCGGAGAAGTACCGTGGACCCCGCTGTTCGCGGCGCGGACCGGTGTCGCGGCCGGCGAAACTTCGAGCTCCCATCGCGTGCCTGCCGTAGCCAGGGACGAAGCGGCGTACATCAGCGCTCCTCCCGACCCCCGGGACAACCCGGTGCGAGCTCGAGCCGACGACCTTGATTCGGCTTAACGGGCGCCTCAAGTAGCCGCCCCGGGTCGCCTCAGTACCATGGCCGTTCACACCATCTCCCTCGCGGGTGCCCTCCTTCTCCTCGTCGTCGCGATCGTTCTGCTCTGGGTGATCGGACCGCTCGGCCTGTTGGTCCTCATCCTGGTGGGGATCTTGCTGTGGTGGGCGTTCGGCCCCGGCAGCCGCGCCGGGCTCTCCTCCTAGTCGTCCGCTCGGAACGCCGGCGTCGGGTCGGACCGTTCGACGGGCAGCGCCAGCAACCTACGACGGTCATCGCCATGAGCCGCACGGGAGTCGGCTCTCGGGCGAACTCGAGGGAAACCCGGAGCCTGAGAATGCCGCGAACCGAAGCACCGGGCCAAAGCCTCGAAGGACCGATCGAGCGCCCCGACCGGAGATCGGGCTCGCCAGAAGCCGGCGGTACGCGGGTCACCTACTTCGGACATGCAACAATCCTCGTGGAATCGTCGGCCGGGGCGATCCTCACCGACCCGGTGTTCGCCGACCGCATCGGTCGATTTTTCACGAAGCGGACGGCGCCCTCGACCGTACGACCCGAGTCGCTGCCGCCGGTCGCGGGCGTCCTCATCTCGCACCCCCATCACGACCATCTCGACTACCCCTCGCTGAATCGGGTGCGCCCCCGGCCCCCCATCGTCGTGCCGTGGGGGGTCTCCGTCCCGATGCGAATGCGAGGCTATGACGACGTCCGGATCCTCCGGCCGTGGGAATCCACGACGCTCGGGGGGTGGCAGGTCGTCGCGGTCCCTTCGCGACACTTCGGGGGCCGGCTCCCCCTCGTCGGCACGTCCGGCCACGTCGGGTTCGTGCTCTCGGGACCCAGCTGCATCTACTTCGCCGGCGACACCGGCCTCGATGAGCCGCTGTTCCGGGAGATCGGTCGACGATTCCCCCTCGATCTCGCCGCCCTTCCGATCGCGGGGGCGGTCTTCCCATGGTTCCGGCCCAACCACATGAACGCGGCGGACGCCCTGCGGGCGTTCCTATGTCTGGGAGCGCAGGAGATGCTCCCCATGCACTATGCGACGTTCCCGGCATCGTTCGAGCCCGCCGGCGAGCCGCTCCGGAGCCTCGTCGAAGAATCCGCCCAGTTGGGAGTGTCGGATCGCGTGAGGATTCTTCGAGACGGGATGAGCCTCTCCGTGGCACCCGCCGCGACGCCGGCGCCCGAACTCCCGCCCCACGGGCGACCCGAAGTTGCCAGGACCGAGGCCTAGCGCGGAGGCGCCATGGTGTTCCATCCGCACGAGGACCTCCTGCTGCTGGAGATCGTGATCCTGGTCACGTTCGACGCGATCGCCGTCTTCACGTTGATCTTCTTCGAACGGCGCGACCCCGAGAGCGTCGTGGCGTGGCTCTTCGCCATCATCACGCTGCCGATCCTCGGGTTCGTCCTCTACCTCGTCTTCGGATTCAAGTACTTCAAGAGTCGAGCGTTCGGCCTCAAATCGACCGGCGACCGCGAGATCCTGACCCGGGTCCGCAAGGGGCTCGAGCCCGGCATCCCCGACGAGACGGAGCACAATCTGGCGGAGATGACGGAGTACCCGGACCTCGCGCGCCT
>DASYOF010000393.1:0-2365 GCA_036007995.1 Thermoplasmata archaeon | reverse complement strand
GCGATCGACTCGAACAGCGGCAGCGCCCGCGGCGAACCCCACCCGGTGATCGTGTCCCAGCCGGCGGCGGCCGATCCGAGGCAGTTGCCCCCTTGCGTGATCGCGACGAGGCCGCCATCGCCCGAGCCTCGCTCGGCGGCGCCCACGGAGTAAAGGTGCGGGGTCACGAACCCGAGCGAGTTTCCGCGGAGCGCGTCCATCTCGGCGATCAAGCCGGCCCACATCGGCGACGCGAAGCTCGTCCCTTCGCCGTAGGCGGTCCGGCCGCCGAAGAAGAACACGTTGTCCGAGGCCGGCCCGGCCACGTCCGGCTCGCCCCGCATCCCGCTCGCCTGGATCGGGGCGGCCGCGCTGCCGACCAGCTGCCAGGACGGCGCGGCGTACGAGGTGGAGTACCCGCCGCCGGAGAGGTTCCACGCCGGCTCGGAGTCGAGGCCGGTGACCGTCCCGAGCGCGTTGACCGATAGGACGGGGGCCGTGCCGCCGACGGAGACCACATCGGGGGACGTCGCGGGGAACTGCGGCGCCACGTTCCCTTGGCAGCCTTTCGCGCTCGTCCCGCCGTTGTCGCCGCTCGCGGCGAGGAGGGTCATCCCCTTCAGCTGCGCCTCGTGGAACGCGGTGGTGAACGCGGACTGGAACGAGACGTCGGCGCCGTCGACCGTGCCGAACGACATCGAGATGACCTTCGCGCCGGGGACGTTCGAGACCGCGGTGTTGAGGGCGTCCTCCATCGCCGGGTCGGTGGGGGAGTAGTTGTTCGAGACCGGGCCGTCGGGCGCATAGACCGCGTCGAGGGTCGCCCCGGGCGCGGCGCTCCCGGCCCACTCGATATCGAGCGTGAGCTCCTGCGGACCGGTGGACGGATCCTGGAGGGCCGTTTGGGCGGGGGCCGGAGCGCCGTCGACCGGGTAGTACCGGAGGGTGGGTGCGGGGAACTCGGAGGGGTACGCGGTGGAAAAGAACTGGTCGACGTCGTTCGGGGCGTACCCGTCCCCCCAAAGGAGGAGGACGATCCCGACGTTCGTGGCCCAGTGCGCGGAGCCGCTGTAATTGTAGAGCGCGTCCATCCCATAGATCAGGTGGGCCGCCGAGGCGGTCAGTTGCGTGGTCGTCTGCCCCTGCGCCGGCTGAGAGTCGGTCGAGAGGGGAACCGACGGGTTCGGGGCGGTCTCGTACGGGAGCGTGAACGGTGCGAGCGAGCTCGTGAGCCCGCTGACGGCGGCGACTTCGCTCGCGAACGGCGCCGGCAGGTGGGGTACCGACGCCGGAAAAACGACCGGTCGGGCGCCGAGCAGTCCCGCCCGCTCGGACGTTCCGAAGGCGGTCCCGACGGAGGACGCAGGGCCCTCCACGGTGAGAAACATCCGGTCCGGCCACGCGTGGGTGATTCGCAGCCCCTCGGCGACGAAGTACGATTCGAGCGAACCGTACTGGGTCGGGGAGAGGCCGTACTCGCTCGCGACTTCGGCGGTCGTGTAGACCGGCGTTCCCGGTCCGGGCGGGAGGAAGAACGTCGGGCTCGAGGGCCAGAGAGTGAGGACGACCGTTAGATTGCCTCCGGCGGGTGGCGAGACGGAGACTCCGGAGGCCAGGCTCGCGTCGTACCCCATCCGTTCGGCGAGCGGGGCCAGGAGCGGGGACGGGATCTCGGACGCGCCCGGGGAGGCGGGGCGAGGCAGGGAAGCGAACGTACCGGAATTGGGCCGGGTCGCCACGGCCGAGCCGGGAAGAAGGAGGAGCGCGACCGCCAAGATCGCGGGGAGCGCAGCGGCCAGGGCAAACGACGTCCGGGCCATCGACCGCACGCCCTAGGCGGGGCGCCCTTCGATAAACCTGTTGGCCTGCGCGGCTCGATTGGGAAGTGTCACACTCGGATCGGGGTCGTGTACCCGGCCGGAAGGTGGTACGTCGTGGGACCCCCGAACGGGTCGGGGCGGGGGGTCGGGGCTTCCCCGCGTTTGTTCGCGAGGTAGGCATCGATCGCGATCGCCGCGTCGGTCGCGGTGCCCATTGCATAGACGACCGAGCGACCCCCCGCGGCGAAGACGCCGGGGATCGCCGTCGCGAAGCCGGGCGCCTTTCCCTCGGGCCAGCCCTGGTTGGTGAGTTTGAGGTCGAGCGCGGGGCTGAATCCGGTGAGGTCGGCCTTCTGCCCAACGGCCACCACGACCGTGTCGCACGGGATCGTGGTCTCGGAGCCGGGGACCGGGACCGGCGCGCGGCGACCCCCGGCGTCCGGGGGACCGAGCTCGATGGATTGGAACACGACGCCTTCCGCCCGGCCGTCCCCGACGATCTTCAGCGGCGCCTTCTGGAAGACGAATTCGATGCCCTCCGCCATCGCCCCATGGACCTCCTCGGG
>DASYOF010000392.1:0-2178 GCA_036007995.1 Thermoplasmata archaeon | reverse complement strand
GTCTACTCCGACACCGACTCCGTCTTCGTCCGCTCCCCGCTGCCGGGCGTCGACGCGGCCCGGGAGTTTGGCGAGTCGATCTCGAAGCGGTTCACCCGCTCCGGCGTCACGTTCGAGTTCCAGTCGGTCTACGCCGCGTTCTTCTCGCACGGGGCGAAGAAGCGGTACGTCGGTCGCACGGCGTGGCCGAAGGAGGAGCTCGTCGTCCGCGGATACGAGACCCGGCGGACCGACGCGTTCGACTTCCAGTCCGAAGCCTTGCTCGAGGTGTTCGACCTCGTCCTCGCCGGCGACACCGATGGGGCGGTCGCCCGGTCCCGCGAGCTCGTGCAGAAGGTGCGGCGCGGCGACGTCCCGCCGGAGCGGCTCGTCATCGCCCGGTCCGTCCGCGCCGAATCCGAGTACAACGAGGGAACGAAGGACGCGCTCCCGTTCCTCCGGGTGTTCCGGCAGCTGAAGGCGGAGGGGTACGACGTCATCCCGGGGATGAAGGTCGCCTGGATCGTCACCGACGCCCGCAAGAGCCCGCAGGAGATCGAGCCGTGGCGCGAGGGACGCGCCCTCCTGAAACCTCCGGACTACGCGTACTACGCGGACCGCGTCGCCCAGACCCTGGCCCGGGTGACGGAAGTGTTCGATTGGGACGCGGCCGCCCTACTGCGCGGGAGCCACCAGCAGCGGCTCGGGGAGCGAGAGGCGGTCGCGACCCCCGGACCGTCGGCCGCCACTCTCGACACCCCGGTCGGAGACGCGGCCAAGGGCCCCAAGCGCCGCCGGCCGACGTCGCTCGCCGACTTCGGCTGAGCGCCTACTTCCCGGCACCCGCGGCCGTGCCGTACTGACGGGACCACGGAGGGTGCGCCCCCTGGAGAGCCAGCACCGCTCCGACGACGGCGAGCGGAACCCCCGCGAGTCCGAGCAACGGAGGAACGGCGTGGAACAGCGCGGCCGAGACGAACAACGTGAACACCGGGATCGAGGCCATGAGGATCGCCGGGAGGACGATCCCCGCCTGCTCGATCGCCCAGAAGTAGCACGCCGGGGCGACGAAGAAGCTCGTCAGACCGAGTACGGCGAGGAGCACCGCCGCCCACGTCGAGGGGAACAGGAGCCCGCCGAATCCGCCCGGGAGGAGCCCGGCGATCGCCGCGCTTCCCACGGCCGCGAAGATCGTCGCGTGGCCCACCACCGCCGACGACGGCGTCCGCCGGTTCTCCTGGGCGGCGGAGAGGAAGTAGAACGCGATCACGAACGGCACGAGGACGGCGACGAGGGCCGCCGCCGCGGTCAGCGGCCGCACCGTCCCTCCGGCGACGATCGTCAGCGTCGCGCCGGCGGTCGCGAGGATGACCCCTCCGATGAACACCGCGTCGCGCGCCCGGCCCCGCCCTTCGCGGAGCAGCCACATGACGAGGATCGGCGTGAGGACCACGTCGCCGACGAGGGACAGGAGCGAGGTGTCGACGGCGCCGGCGAGGAACGTCTCGGCGAGGACCGTCAGCTGCATCAGAACCAGCAGCGCGACCCGCGCCCACGCGCCGGCGGTGCCCGAGAGCGCCGCGTACGGCCGGAGGTTGCCCGCGACGAGCGACCAGCCGACGTAGCCGACGGCGCCGAACGCGAACGGCCAGACGATCAGGCCCGACGCGGGAACCGTCGGGGCGAGGGTCAGGACGAAGCCGTAGTAGCTGGCCCAGAGCCCAGCCGCGAGGAGCGACAACGCCGCCGCGAACAGCCGGCGCCGAAGGTCGGGCTCCACGCCGGGCCGACGGACGACGCGCGATAACGGTTCGCGTGAGGCGCGTCAGGCGTAGCCGCGATACTCGAGCCCGAGGTGGGGCAGCGATGCGCCGGTTCCCTGCCCGACCTGGCCGACCACGCGGGAATCGCCCACCCCGGCTGCGGCCAGAGCACGCTGGGTCGCCGTCACCGAGCTCGGGGCCACCACGATCACGAACCCGATCCCGAGGTTGAACGTCTGGTAGAGCTCCTCGGGTTCGATCGCCCCGAGCTCCGCCACCCATTGGAAGAGCCCGGTCGCCGCGGGCCACCGATCCAGCTCGAACCGCACGGAGTCGTTGAGCCGGACCAAGTTGCGGACCCCGCCGCCGGAGATGTGCGCGAGCCCGTGGGTCGTTCGCAGACCGGCAACGGCCTCGGAGGCGTCGACGTAGATCC
>DASYOF010000391.1:0-2898 GCA_036007995.1 Thermoplasmata archaeon | reverse complement strand
CGAGAAGGCGCGGCTCGTGATCATCGGCATCTCGAACGACCTCAAGTTCACGAACAACCTCGACGCGCGGGTGCGGAGCCGCCTCAACGAGGAGAAGATCCTCTTCCCGCCGTACGACGCCCCCCAGCTCCAGGACATCCTGCGGGACCGCGCCGCAGAAGTGTTCCGCGACGGGGTCGTCGACGCCGGCGTCATCGAGCGGTGCGCGGCGTATGCGGCGCTCGAGAACGGCGACGCCCGCCGCGCCCTCGCGCTCCTCCGCCTCGCCGCGGAGATGGCGGAGCGGGACCGGTCGAAGCGGATCACCTCCGACCACGTCGTGAAGGCGAAGAGCCGGCTGGAGCAGGACATCATCGTCGAGTGCTGCCGGACCCTCCCCCCGCACTGCAAGGTTCTGATGTACGCGATCCTGCAGGCGTTCGAGCGCCGGCGGGAGGGGGTCCAGACCGGCGACGTCTACGACGGCTACACGCGGCTCGCGCAACGCCTCGGCCTCCAGCCGCTCCACGCCCGGTCGATCTCGAACTACCTCTCCGAGCTCGAGAACCTCGGGCTGATCCGCGCGACGATCGTCTCGCGCGGTCGCGGGGGCCGGACCCGCGAGATCGTCGTCGACGTTCCGGTCTCCGAGACGCTCCCGGCGCTCCTCGACGACCCGCTCCTCGCCGCGCTCGCCCGGCCGCGGAGCCTCAACCAGACGATCCTGACGAACTTCGACAACCCGGGCCGGACCGGCCCGTAGTCCCGCCTCCGCTACGCGGAGGCGGTCTCGGCCGCGGCGCGGACCGGCACCTCGACCCCGGCCCGCCGTCGGGCGCGCTCCTTCCGGAGCTCGGTGAGGTCCCGGTCGAGATCGCGCATCTCCGCCGCGTAGCGGCGGAGCCGCATCCGCGCGATCGCCTCGAGGGTGGCGATCTCGCGGTCGACCGTCTCGTCCGAGCCGCGGAACGCCGCCATCGGTCTACTCGGCGTCGATCTGGGCCTTCTGGAGGTGGCCGGAGAAGTCGATGAAGACCGTCTTTACCTCGGTGAACTCCTCGATCGCCGCCGAGCCGGCCTCGCGGCCGCCGTTCCCGGTGTTCTTCACGCCGCCGAACGGCAGCTGGACCTCGGCGCCGATCGTCGGGGCGTTCACGTAGGTGATCCCCGCCTCGAGCTCCTGGACCGCCCGGAACGCGCGGTTGACGTCCCGCGTGTAGATCGAGGAGGAGAGCCCGTAGTCGACGTCGTTCGCGACCTGGACCGCCTCCTCGTAATCCTTCACCTTGATGACCGACAGGACCGGGCCGAAGATCTCCTCCTTGCTGATCCGGGAACCGTGCCGGGTCTCGAACACGGTCGGGGCGACGAAGTAGCCCTTGTCGTAGGCGCCGCCGCGGAGCTTCTCCCCGCCGGTGAGGAGCTTCCCGCCTTCCTTCTGGCCGATCGCGATGTACTCGAGGACCTTCTTCTCCTGGTCGGCGGAGGCGACCGGGCCCATCTCGGTCGACTCGTCGAGCGGGTCGCCGATCCGGAAGCTCTTCAGGCGGGCGAGCAGCTTCCCGAGGAACTCGTCGTAGACCCGCTCGTGGAGGATGAGGCGGCTCGTCGCCGTGCACCGCTGGCCGGAGGTCCCGAACGCGCCGAACAGGACCCCCTCGAGCGCGAGCGCGAGGTCGGCGTCGTCCATCACGATCTGCGGGTTCTTCCCGCCCAGCTCGAGGTGGACCATCTTGAGGCTCTTCGCCCCCTCCTGGTAGACCTCGCGGCCGGTCTCGACGCCGCCGGTGAACGAGATCGCGCGTACCCTCGGGTCGTTGATGAGCGCGGTTCCGACGACCCCGCCGGAGCCGGTGACCAGGTTCAGGACGCCGGGCGGCACGCCGGCCTCCTCGTACGCCTTCACGACCTCCACGGCGCAGAGCGCCGTGTTGGACGCCGGCTTGAACACGACGGTGTTGCCGCAGATCAGCGCGGCGGCGATCTTCCAATTCGGAATCGCGGTCGGGAAGTTCCACGGCGTGATGCAGACGACCACGCCCTTCGGCTGGCGGACCGTCAGGCAGAACTTCCGGAATAGCTCGGAGGGGACGGTCTCGCCGGCCAGCCGCCGGCCCTCGCCCGCCATGTATTCGACGAAGTCGATCGCTTCCTGCACGTCGCCGCGCCCTTCCGCGATGACCTTGCCCATCTCCTTCGAGACGACACGGCCGATCGCCTCCTTGCGCTGGTGCATGACCGCGGCGACCTTCAGCAGCATCTCGCCGCGCTTCGGGGCGGGGGTGTCCCGCCACGCGGGGAACGCCCGGGCGGCCGCGTCGACGGCGCGCTTCGCGTCCTCCGGTCGGGCCGCCACGAACGACCCCAGCGTCTCGCCGTTCGCCGGGTTGCGGGTGGTGAACCGGGTCGCGCCCGGCGGGCTCGCCCAGCGGCCGTCGATGAAGAGTCCGTGCTCGGTCGATTCCGCCATCGCTGGTACCGCTCCGGGCCGGCCGACGTCGGTCGGCTTCAAAAGGGTGCTGAGACCGACTCAGTCGTTCTTCCAGCCGCGGCGTCCCCGGCCGAGCTCGCGCTCGCCGACGAGCGGCGTCGGCTCAAGGTGGTCCTGGCCCCCGAGGTACGGGCGGAGGACCGGCGGGACCTCGATGACGCCCTCGGACGTCTGCCATGTCTCGACGAGCGCGATCATCAGCCGCGGGAGGGCGGTCCCGGAGCCGTTGAGCGTGTGGACGAACTCCGGCTTCTGGGACTGCTGATCGCGGTACCGGATTCGGGCGCGGGAGGACTGGAACTCCTCGAAGTTCGAGACCGAGCTCACTTCAAGCCACCGCTCGGCCCCGGGGGCCCAGAGCTCGATGTCGTAGCACTTCGCGGCTTTGTCCGGGAGGTCGCCGGTGCAGAGGTTGACGATCCGGTACC
>DASYOF010000390.1:0-3092 GCA_036007995.1 Thermoplasmata archaeon | reverse complement strand
AGGAGGGCGCGCTCCTCTCGGCGATGGCCCAGGTGACGTTCCTGCCGGAGAAGCGGCGGAACTACCTCGTGATCATCGCCATCGAAGGGATCCTCATCCTCCTCGCGACGCTCGTCTGGGCGCTCGGCCTCCTCGGGGTCCTCCCGAGCTGGCTCGGCACCCCGCTCCTCGGGATCTGCCTCGGCGGCGCGGCCGTGAGCGTCGGGGCCCTGACGTGGCTCGGACTGCGGCCATCGACGCTGACGGAGACCGAACGGGCCGCGATCCGGGAGCAGGCGCCGAAGATGTTCGGCAGCCTCGCCTTCGGCGCCTACGCGATGCCGGACGGCGACGACCCCTCCGAGCCCGGCTAAGGGCCGGGACGGCTCGCTCGCCTAGGTCGGCGGTTCCTCGACCCACTCCTCCGACTCGGCGCGGGGCTCGGGGGCCGCGGGTTGGCGGCGGCGCATCATGACGACGGCCGCCGCGATGATCAGCACGAGGGCGACGACGATCCCGACGATGAGCAGGTCGAACGTCGTCGACGACACGCCGAGCACCGAGGACGACGGCTTCGCCGTAACGTTCGCGTACGACTGCGCGCTCGCGAGCACGCCGAGCGAGTCGCGGACCTTCACGGTCACGAGGAAGTTGCCGGTCGCGGTCGGGGTGCACGTCAGCGCCGAGGTGTTCCGGCTCGCGCAGCCGGTCGGGAGGCCGGTGTAGGTGTAGGTGAACGAGCCGCTCCCGTTCGAGGCGTTCGCCTGGAGCGCGAGCGAGTCCCCGATCGTCGTCGGGTTCCCGCTCGCGGCGAGCAGGGAGACCGACGGGTCGAGGTGGACGACGACGGAGCCCGTGCCGGACATCGACTGGCCGAGCGCGTCCTTCACCGTCACCGCGACCGGGTAGGTCCCGGCGAGCTTCGGGGTGCACGAGACCGAGCTCGGGGACGGCGCGGTCGCCGCGCAGCCGTTCGGCAGGCCGACGAACGAGTAGGTGAACGGCGCGGTGCCGCCGACGGGGGTGGCGACGATCGTGACGTTCTGCCCAAGGTCGATCGCGGCCGGCGTCGCGGTCACGGCCGGCGCGGCCATCGGATTGTTGACGGAGACGGTGAAGTTCTCGAAGATCGAGAACCCGGTCGCGTCGGTCGCCTCCGCCTCGACCGTGAAGTTCCCCGAGACGGTAGGAATGCACGTGTTCGCCGGGCTGTTCCCGAGCGCGCAGCCGCCGGGGGCCCCCGTGTACAGGTAGGTGAACGGCCCCGTTCCCCCGGTCAGGTTCGCCCAGACGTGGACGGAGGTGCCGACGTCGACGGCGGCCGGGGAGGCGACCCCGGAGGTGAACGCCGGGTCCAGCGCGACCGTGACCGGGGCCGAGGCGTTCGCCCGCCAGCCGTCGGCGTCGGTCGCGGTCAATAGGACGAGCCCGCTCGAGTTCCCCGTCGGTTGGCAAGTGAGCGATACCGAGTCGTTCGACGCGCACCCGGGTGGCAGTCCGGCCCAGACGTACTGGATCGGCGTGGTGCCGCCGGTGAGGATGGCGGTCAGTCGGAGCGACTGGTGGGCGTCGAGGGAGGACGGGAACGCCGTCAACTGCGGGATCGCCGGTTGCGCATTCACCGTCACGGCGACCGTCGCGAGCACGCTGACGTGGGCCGCGTCGGTGACGTTGACCTGGATCGAGGCGGGGCCGGGCGCGGTGGGCGTGCAGTTGATCGAGGCGCGGTTCGCGCTCCCGCATCCGGTCGGTAGGCCGGTGTAGTGGTAGGTCAGGACGCCCGTCCCCCCGCTCGTGCTCGTGTTCAGGACGATCGTCGAGCCGACCGTGACGGTCGACGCCGAGGAGGTGAACGAGGTGATCGACGGGTCCGGCGCCACCGCGATCGTCGTGTTCTCGGTGCTCGGCACCCCGCCGGAGTCGTTCAGGACGACGACGACCGGGAACACCCCGCTCGCGTTCGGCGTGCAGGTCAGAGCGGAGAGGTTGGCGCTGACGCACCCGGGCGGGAGCGTCGTGTAATTGTACGAGACGTAGCCCGGGTGGCCGATGGGCGTCGCGTTGATGGTCACGGTCTGGCCGAGGTCGACCGATCCCGGAGATACGGCGATCGAGCCCAGGATCGACGGGCCGAGCGCCCAGGTCTCGTTGCTGTAGGTCGCGTTGAGGAACTGGCCCCCGTACGCGACCGTGTAGCCGTCGAGCGGGTCGAACGCCATCGAAAGGTACGCGAGCTTCGGCGGCGAGGTCGTGAGGGAGCTCGTCAGGCTCGACCAGTTGGCCGCCGTAAAGCTCCACGTATCGGAGAGCGCGCCCGACGCGGCGGTCGGGACGGTCGACCCGCCGTACAGAAGGACCGTGTCGGAGATCGACGAGTAGGTTTCGCCGTAGTAGACCCGCGCCGCCGGGTGGGAGGTGGGCGAGAGCGCGGCCCAGGTTCCGTTGCTGTACTTCCAGGTGCTGGAGTCCGGCGAAGTGCACGCGAACGAGGTGCACCCTCCGAAGACGACCGTGTAGTTGTCGACCGGGTCGTAGACCATCGACGCGCGGAACCGAGCCGGCGGGCTCCCCGAGACCGTCAGGGCGGTCCAGTTGCCGTGCGCGAACTTCCAGGTGTCCGTGTCCGCGGCGGTCAGGGTCGTTCCCCCGTACATCAGGACGTATCGGTCCCCCGCATCGTACGTCATCAGGGGGCGCCACCGGGCGCCGGGGGTTTGGTTCGTGGTACCGGTGATGTTCGTCCACGTGCCGTGCACGTAGGTCCAGGTGTCGTTGACGAAGCCGCCTCCGAGAAGAGTGGCCCCGCCGAACATCACCGCGTAGCCGTCCGCGGCGTCCCACGCGATCCCGGCGAGGTAGCGCCCGGACGGGGAGTTCGAGGGGCTCAGTTCGGTCCACTGGCCATGAGCGAACGACCACGTGTCCGAGAGGGCGCCCGTCGCGTCCGCCCCGCCGAAGAACAGCACGTAGCCGTCGATCGGGTCGTACACCATCATCGACAGGTAGCGCGCCGACGGCGCGTTGGACTCGACGCTCGTGAGGTCCGTCCAGGTCTTCGGGTTCACGCCGCCCACCGCGGGATGGGCAGCGGGCTGCTGGGCCGGCGCCAAGGC
>DASYOF010000389.1:0-5757 GCA_036007995.1 Thermoplasmata archaeon | reverse complement strand
TCCAGTCCGGCAGCCGGTGCGCGCCGTCGGGCGGCGCCCCCGCTATCGATTCGCTCCGCACGGGCGATTCCGAACCGGGGAGCCCCATTAGGGTTTCCGAGCCGTCGTCCGTCGGGAGACCCGCTCGTGGACGAGCGTCTCGAGGTAGCTCGCCGGGACCTCGTCCATGCCGAGGCGGGAGGACTGGCCGGAGCCGACCGGCTCGACCTGGGCAATCCCTTCCCGCTCGAGCTGCTTGACGGCCCGCCAGAACGTCACGCGGCTCACCGGGGTGGCGCCGAACTCCTCCGCAACCGCGGCGTAGGCGGTCCGAACCCGCTCGGTCGGTACGCGCGCCTTCGGGCCGCGGAGCGAGCGCGCGAGCGCGAGCAGGATCAGGAGCGAGGCCTCGGGCAACTCCTCGAGCTTCGTCTCCGTGATCGTCGGGAATCCGGAGCCCTTCGCGGCGCGAACGTGCTCCGGCTCGATCGCGGCCGCGCCGGACTCTTCCGCCAGGCGGGCCGCGTTCGCGAGCAGCTCGAGCGCGAACCGCGCATCGCCGGTACCGCTCGCAAGTCCGGCCACCTGGTCGAGCACTTCGTCCGGGAAGGTCCCTGGAGCGAGGGCGAGGGAGGCGCGGTATCGGAGGATCTCCGTGAGGTCGGCCCGTCCGTACGGGCGAAGTTGAAGTCGGTGGGTAACGCCGAAGCTCGAACGGCTGGCCGCGTCGAGGTATGGGAGCACGTCCTCGGAGGCGACGAGGAAGAGCGAGATCGACCCGAGGCTCACCTCCGGCGAGCGGGTCAGGAGGTAGACGAGCTTCGTCTCCTGGCGGACGAGCGCACTCACCTCGTCGAGCACGACGAGGAGGTGGCGCGGGGACTTCCGGATCCCCTGCTCGAAGACGTCGAGCATTTCGGCGAGCGCGTAGCCGCGATCCGGGAGCGAGACCCCGACGGCCCGGAGCAGGTGGTGGAGGACCGTCCGGTCGTTCGAGCGACGCCAGCAGTTGACGTAGACGCGCTGCACGGCGAGGCCGCCGAGCTTCCCCCCTTTCTCGAGCTCGCTTCCGAGGTGGTGGGCGAGCGCGGTCTTCCCCGACCCGATGCCGCCGGTCAGGAGCTGGTGGTAGGCCACCCCCTTGGCGAACGCCTCGCGGTACCGCTTGCGGAGCAACTCGAGCTCCGCGTCGCGCCGCACCAACCGGGGCGGAGCGTGGCTCGGATCCAGCGTCTCTTCGGCCCGAAGAATCCGACCCACGGCGGCCCTGCGCCGCCCGACGTGCGGGGTCTAATTTAGGGTTCGCCGTCGGGCGGGCGGGCCGAGCCGGCGCAGCACGGCCCGGTCGGCGAGGTCGACGAGTTCGGACGGCGGCCGGCGGGCGTCGAGGATGACCCATCGCTCCTTCCGGGCGTACGAGCGGTAGGCGGCGCCGACGCGCCGGAGGGTGGTTCGGCGCTCGAGCGGGGAGCGCGCCCGTCCGCGCGAGCCGACGCGTCGAATCGCGGCTTCCGCGCTCAGGTCGAGCAGGACGACGAGGTCCGGAAGGACGGCGGCGGCGCGTTCCAAGGTCTCGAGCCCCCGTCGGTCGACCGGGCCGAGGCGAGAGCCTTGGTAGGCGAGGGTGGAATAGAACGACCGGTCGGCGATCACGTCGCCCTCGGCGAGCCTCGATTCGAGCTCCGGGCGGGCGAGCGTCCGGTCGAGGGTGAACAGCATGGCCGCCCGTCGGGGGTCGGCGCGGTCGGCTTGGGCCCCCTGGGCCCCGATGCGCCGGTCGGACGGTTCGTGCCATCGCGAGGCGGGCCAGCCCCGCTCGGCCCACTTCGCGACCAACGAATCCGCGAGCGTCGACTTGCCGCTCCCGTCGATCCCCTCGAGCACGATCAGGCGCCCTCGTCGGCGGGTCACGACGCCCGGACCTCCTCGACGATGGGACGAACGCCGTACACTTGCTCGACCGAACTGACGAACGGGATGCGCAGTCGCTCCACCTCGTCCGGATCCCGGTCGGCGACGGCGCGCGCGCGTCGGGGCACGGTCTCGATGTCGAGGACCGCGCCGGGTCGGGCCGGGTCATCCAGGAAGTCCGTTTCCCAGAACCACGGTCCCTCGGACGGCAGGGACTCGGCGCACAGCTCACGGCGGGCCACGTACGAGGGCACGATGCCCGTCCGGTACTCCGGGCCCACGAGCGTCCGCTGGTAGTGCTTGACGAGCTTCCCGAGCGGGAATCCCTCGGCCGCGGCGAGACGCGCCAGCGCGACGAGCCCGGGCCCCTCGAGATGCTCGGAGTGGACGACCGCAGGGCAGCCGACATCCCGCGCCACCCCGAGCGCGTAGCGGAACACTTCCTCCGCGGCCACCGAGATCGCCTCGCTCACCGGAAAATGGGGACGACCGACTTCGCCGATCGCGACCGCCCGGCCTTCCTCGACGAGATGGCCAGCGAGGTCGAGAGCCGACCGTTGCAGCTCGGCCGCCGCCGGAAGGCCGATCGATTCCGACGCGCGAACGAGGTCGACCGGGTAGGGGGCGACGACGAGGTAGGCGACCACGCCGGTCGCCGTGCGGATCTCGGAGGCGAGCCGCTCGGTCGTCGCGAATTGCGATTCGTACGTCGCGAGGTCGACGATCGGCCCGGGCGAGTACGACTGCGTTGTCAAGAACAGGTGGGTCCCGCCCGCGGCCCGGAACCGCCGCGCCGCCGCCACGCCCTCCCCGTTCGGGGAGAGGTGGCAGTGGTGGTCGATGACCGGTAGGTCGGGCGGGAGCGTCACGACCGCCGGGGCGTTCTCCGCCTCAGCGGAGCAGGCTCGCGCCGCGGAGTTCCTTCGTGATCTTCTTGACCGCGACCTCGACGTCCGACGGCTTGCGCGCCCCGGTGCACACGAGCTTCCCGGACCCGAACAAGAGGACGACGACGCGCGGCTCATCGATCCGGCAGACGAGGCCGGGGAACTGTTCGGGCTCGTACTCGACGCGGTCGAGGCCGAGGGTCACCGCGATCGCATTGAGGTTGATCTCCGATTCGAGGTCGGAGCTCGCGACGATGTTCTGCACCTCGATCTTCGGGTGCATGTTGATCTTCTGGCCGCCCTTCTTGATCTGCGCGGCGACGGTCGCGATCGAGTTCTCGACCTCGCGCATGCTCTTTGCGCCGGTGCAGACGACCTTGCCCGACCGGAACAGCAAGATCGCGGTCTTCGGCTCCTTCAAGCGGTAGATCAAACCAGGGAACTGCTCGGGCTCGTACTCCGCCCCGTCGAGGCCGAGCGCGATCGACTGCAGGTCGAGCTCGTCGCCGAGGGAAGTCGAGGCGACAACGTTCTCGATTCGGATCTTCGCCATGAAGTTCCACTCGGGGGTGCGCTATTTAAGTGGGGTATATAAACAATCGCCGCGCCGACCGGAGCGGAAAACCGCCCCGAATCCCTCGATCCGGCCGCCGGCGGCGGGACGCTCCGGTCGGAGTCCGGACGGTCGGACCACGTCGCCAATCTCATAGCCCCCACGCGGTCGTGGCGCGGGCGGTCATGGGCGAGGTCGTGGTCTCCGGCAAGGACGTCTGGAAGGTCTACGGGAGCGGCGAGACCGTGGTCAACGCCCTCAAAGGGATCGACCTCGAGATCCACCGCGGCGAGATGGTCGCCGTGATGGGCCCGTCCGGCTGTGGCAAGACGACGTTCCTCAACTGCTTCTCCGGGCTCGACGAGATCTCGAAAGGAACGGTCTCGCTGGAGGGCACCGATATCCACCGGATGCCCGACCACGAACGGAGCGCGTACCGCGCGAAGCGGACGGGGTTCGTGTTCCAATCGTACAACCTCCTGCCGATCCTCTCGGCGGTCGAGAACGTGGAGCTGCCGCTCCTGATCGCGGGCGTCCCGCGGACCGAGGCGAGGGCTCGGGCGACGGAGATCCTCAAGGACCTCGACCTAGCCGACCGGGTGACCCACCGGCCCTCCGAGCTGTCCGGCGGCCAGCAGCAACGCGTCTCGCTCGCGCGCGCCCTCGTCGGTCGGCCCGCGATCGTCTGGGCCGACGAGCCGACGGGCAACCTCGATGAGGAGGGGTCGCACCAGGTGACCTCGCTCCTCCGCGAACTCAACCGCCGGTACCAGCAGACGATCCTCGTCGTGACCCACGACGTCGACGTCGCCGCGGTGTGCGACCGGACGATGAAGATGCGCGACGGGAAATTCGTCTCGTAGGCCCTCCATGCTGGGCGCCACCGCGACCGTCTTCCTCATCATTTTCGCCATCGTGGTCCTGGCCACGCTCATCCTCGCCTCGCGGAACCGGCTCGCGTTCCGGATCGGGATGCGGAACGTCCGCCGGGCGCGAGGGCGAACGATCCTGCTCCTGCTCGGCCTGCTGATCGGCACGACGATCATCTCCGGAAGTCTCGTCATCAACGACACCGTCTCGGCCGTGAACGTCCACTTCGTCATCCAGACGTACGGCTACACCGACGAGGGAATCTACAACCAGACCGCCGCGGGCGGGTTCCAACTTTACCCGTACTCCGTGTACAGCAACGTTTCCACGGCCCTGGGAACGAATCCGAACGTCGTCGGCCTCACGCCCGAGATCGTCACGGTTACCCAGGCGATCGACCATCGAAACCGGATCCCCGAAACTAACCTCGACCTCGTCGGGGTCAATGGCAACCAGAGCACCCAACTCGGTCCGTTCGTCACCGATTCCGGCACGCACCTGACCGGACCGACCTCGGGGCAGACGTACCTGGACGACCAAGCGGCCACCCAGTTGGGCGCGACCGTCGGCGACACGCTGAGCCTCTACGGCCCAGCCGGCCCCCCCACGAACGTCACGGTGGGTGCCCTCGTCCAGGACGACACCCGCGGCGGCACGTTCTACCTCTTCGCCGGCGAGTCCGGAAACGTATTCCTTCCCCTGGCGGCCGCGCAGACCTTGATCGGCGCCCCGGGCCTCATCAATTTCATCGCGGCCACGAACCCGGGAGGCGTTCAGGACGGGGCCACGCACTCCGGGCCGGCGTCCTCGGCCCTGAACGCGTCGCTCCGCGCCGCCCACGCCCCCGCCGGCCTGACGGTCCACCAGCTGCTGAATCCGGCGCTCAGCCAGGCGGTCATGAGCGGTCAGTCGACGGCGACGTTCTTCATCGTATTCGGCCTGTTCTCGATCATCGCCGGGGCGATCCTCGTCGTCAGCATCTTCGTGATGCTCGCGGAGGAGCGGATGGGCGAGATGGGGACGATCCGTGCGATCGGTCTCCCGCGGCGGCAGCTGGTGTTCGCCTACTTGTTCGAGGGGTTCGCCTACGCCGTAGGAAGTTCCCTCGCCGGAGCGTTCCTGGGCGTCGGCGTCGGCTACGCGCTGGTCTACGCCTTCAGCACGCTGTTCGCCGGCGGCGGGGTCTCGTCGACCGCGATCCTGGACTCGTTCACCGTCACCCCCGACAGTCTGGTTATCGCGTACACGATCGGATTCCTCCTGACTCTCGTGACGGTTGCGGCGGCAACCGGTCGGGCCAGCCGGCTGAACATCGTCCGCGCGATCCGCAGCATCCCCGAACCTCCACCCCCGATCCGGACGTATACCCGTCTCGCGTACGCCGGCGTCCCCGTCGCTCTCCTCGGCGCGGTCCTGTTCGCCTTCACGTTCCGGGGAACCGACGACGTGTCGTACCCGAACATCGGGGTCGCGATGTTGGTCATGGGAGCGGCGATGATCGCCGCCCGGTTCGCCCGGAACCGGTTCGTGTTCAGCGCCGCCGGCGCGGCGCTCCTA
>DASYOF010000388.1:0-4395 GCA_036007995.1 Thermoplasmata archaeon | reverse complement strand
GCTCCGTGACGCCTACGACCTACTCGGTTCGGTCTCAGAGCCACCCTGAGTTGGCGCACACTGTCACCCTCACCGGTCCAAGGTGGTCGTGCGACTGCCCGTTCTTCTCGGCGACCGGAATGGTTTGCATCCACGTACTTGCCGTGCGCTACAAAATCGGATTCGAGGACTCAGCCCCCGTCGCGTCCGCCCCGAAGGTCGTCTGCGGATCGTGCCGTTCCTCCTCTGTCGTTGCGGATGGTGTACGCCACAACAAGAGCGGGGATGTCCCCACGTTCCTATGCCGCGACTGTGGCGCTCGATTCTCCGGTCGTGAGGGCTTCCATAACAGGCGAGCGGACCCCGACAAGATCGCCCTCGCGCTGGACCTCTACTTCCGAGGGATGAGCGTACGGAAAATATCGGAGCATTTCGAACAGGTCCACCGACTCCGAATCTCGCACGTAACCGTCTACCGATGGATCATCCATTTCGGGAAGCTCGCAGCGGAGTGGATGGATGCGCAGAGCGCCCGAACGTCCGACCGCTGGCATGTCGACGAGACCGTCGTGAACGTCGGTGGGGTGAACAAGTACCTCTGGAATGTCTTGGATCACGACAGCAGGTTCGCCCTCGCGACGCACATTAGCCACGACCGGAATCTGACGAACACTCGAATCCCGATTTACAAGGCCAAGGCTGCGACCCCCGACCGGCCGGCCGACGTTCTGACCGACGGGATGAACTCGTACCCCGTCGCCATAGGCAAGGAACTCGGGCGGAGGGCGACTCCCTTCGACGACCCCAAGCTCGTTCACGGCGGACGGTTCAATCCGCACCGCCGAGTTCCGTCAATCCGGGCTCAAGAGAGCAACAACAGGATCGAGCGGTTCCACGGGACCGAGAAGGAGCGGACGAAGGTCATGCGAGCGTTCAAGACGAAGGACGGGGCGTCCGCCCTCGCGGAAGGGTTCCGAGCGCACTACAACCTCGTGAAGACGCACCAGACGCTCGGGACGACACCGGGCGAGGCGGCTGGGATTCCAACCGGCGACGGCTTCCGATGGCGAAGGGTCCTGGCCGAGGCCACCCGTGAGCGCAAGACCGAGTCCCAGGAGTCGCCAGCGGTCTAGATAAGCCCCGAACGCATCTCGCCCCTCGTCTATGTGGGGCCAACCGATCCCGCCATCCGGGAACCGCCAACTCGCGCGTCTTGCCGCCGGTGGCTTGCTGATCTTCAAGGGCCATGAGAGGGCCGAATCACTCCGACGGTCGGCCAAGCGAATGCCAAAGGGCCTTGAGCGCGAAGCGAAATTGGCGATGGCAGCATGGCTCGATTGGGCCGCGGATCACCCCGCAGAGGCGGTAGACCAGGGCGAGGCTGTATTGGACTGGCTTCGCCAACCGCCGCCGGCCCACGCGGGCATCCGCTGGGCGTAGCTCGGTCCCGTCCCGCGAATTGTAACGCCTTCTCTCCATCGGGCTTCGTCCCGCGAAGACGGAACAATACCGTTCAAGCCGAACGTTTAAGTAGCGAATCCAAAAATGGTCGCGCAGAGCGTATGACGCTCGTCTGACAAACACGGCAGGGGAATCGAACGATGAAGTCCATCATTCAGGAAGCTATCGCGAAGCACCAGGAGAACCAGGCGCTGGTTGACGACAAGAAGCCGACCACGCCTACCTACACCAACGCGGACGACGTCGAGCTGGCGAAGCTCGCGGAGACGCTGAAGGTCAACATCCGGATCGTCGGGTGTGGCGGCGGTGGGTCGAACACGATCAACCGTTGCGTCGAGGAAGGGATCCAGGGCGCGGAGATGTGCGCCATCAACACCGACGCGAAGCACCTCCTCACCGTCCACTCGCCGCGCAAGATCCTCATCGGCCGCCGGGCCACGAAGGGCCTCGGCGCCGGCGCCCGCCCCGAGATCGGGGAGGAGGCGGCCCGGGAGAACGAGGAGGAGCTGCGCGCGTTCGTCAACGGCGCGCACATCGTGTTCATCACGGCGGGGATGGGCGGCGGGACCGGCACCGGTTCCGCGCACCTGGTCGCCCGCCTCGCGAAGGAAGCCGGCGCGCTCACGATGGGCGTCGTCACCCTGCCGTTCTCCGGTGAGGGCGCGGCGCGCATGGAGCAGGCCCGCGACGGGCTCGAGCGCCTCCGGCGGGTGTGCGACACGACGATCGTCATCCAGAACGACAAGCTCCTCGAGCTCGTCCCCCGGATGCCGCTCGACGCCGCGTTCAAGCTCGCGGACGCCGTCCTGATGACGGGGATCAAGGGGATCACGGAGATCGTGACCCGCCCCGGCCTCGTCAACCTCGACTACGCCGACATCATGACCGTCATGAAGGACGGCGGTGTCGCGCTGATCGGACTCGGCGAGAGCGAGAGCGCGACCGACCGGGTGACCGAGGCGGTCACCGAGGCGCTCACGAGCCCGCTCCTCGGCTCCGTCGAGCTGAAGGACGCCACCGGCGCGCTCGTCCGCGTGATCGGCGGCCCGACGATGACCGTCAGCGAGGCCGAGAAGGCCGCGGCGCTGGTCGGCGGCAAGATCTCCAAGCGGGCCCGGATCATCTGGGGCTGCTCGGTCGAGAACTCTCCCGAGATGGAGAACACCATCAAGGTGCTCCTCATCATCACCGGCGTGCGGGCGACGAGCCTGCTCGGCCAGAAGGGAGGCTACGCCGCTGGTGAGTCCGAGGAAGTCATCGACCTCGTCCGGTAACCGTACTTTCCGCCCCCGCTACCTCGGGATCGAGGTGGCGGGGGACCCGTTCCCTCCGAGCCTCTGGTGGGAGGGCGCTCTCGCCGACCGACTTCGTCTCTACGCTCCGGCGGGGGCACCCACCCGGATCCGATGGATCCGTCGGGAAGGCCCGCGCGCGATCGTCGAGATCGACCACCGGATCGTGCCGGCCGCCCGCCTCGCGTGGAACGTCTCGCTCGTCACGCCGGCCGGACGCCCCGTCCAACTCGCCACGTTCCGTTCCTGGGGGACGATGCGACTCGCGAAAGCCTGGCTCCGAGGTCCGATGCCGGCGCCCGGTCGACGGGGACACCGCCGGGCGGACCCCGGTCCGGCAGGGCCCGCCTCGGAATAGTTCCGCCGTATATGCGGCGGCGGTTTATGGCCCCCGGCGCGAGATAGCGGAGGGCATGACGCCGAACGCCGTGGAGCCGCCGGTCCCCGCGCTCGCCGGCGTTCCGAGACCGCCCGGGGCCCCCGGTCGTTCCGTTCGAGACCTAGTCACGGGAGCGATGGTGTTCGCGGTGGTCCTCTTGCTGGCGACCTCGCTCCTGAACGGGCCGTTGACTACGGCCGTCGGATTCTCTCCGCCGCCCACGGCGGGGCCTACGAGGGGTTCGGGCGAGAGCCCGCTCGCGGTGGCGGCCAGCTCGCTCTCCGGTGGCCATGGTCCGAACTCCGGGACCCGATGGGGTTGCACGTCGGCCGGGTACGAGACGGCTCGCTGCGCCGTCGTCGCTTCGCCCTCGCGACCGAACGCGGCCAACGTCAGCGGTTGGATCCCGGGCCCGACGGGAACCGGGCACCCAGCGGGGGTGGGGTTCCTCGTCTACGATGCCCATGACGGCTACGACCTGCTGATGTCGGAAGGGTCCTCGTCCAACTCGAGCGCCATTTTTGGTTCGCCTCCCGTGTACTCGATCTTCGAGAACGGCGGCTGGTCGTCGCTGACGGTCGCGGGCGGCCCGGTCTACTGTGCGTACGCCGCCCTCGCGTACGACTCCAGCGACCAGTATGTGGTCTACTGGGGCGGGTTCTCCTGCACGTCGGCCGGCGACACCTGGACGTATCACGACGGCAACTGGCAGAACGTCAGTTCGCTGACGTCGCCGCCGCCGCTTCTCGGCTCGAGCCTATCGAACGACCCGTCCGCCTCCGGCCTCCTCTGGTTCGGGGGCACCGGCCCCACCGATCAGTTCGGGACGAACTGGACCTGGACGTTTTCCGGCGGCACGTGGACCAACCTTTCCTCGACCCTGTCGACGACCCCGACGGGAGAGTGGTGGGGATCGATGGCGTTCGACTCGACGGACGGCGGGGTCGTCCTCGTCGCGGGGTCGATCCACAACCACTGGGAAACCACGTACGCGACCTGGTTCTTCAACGGGACCTGGCACGCCGAGTCGGCGGTTCCCGCGCCGAATACGTTCGGCGACCTGGTTCCCCCGGCGCTGGCCGATGACCCCCACGATGGCTACCTCCTCCTCGTGCCGTCGTGGAACGGCACCAACAGTTCCGGCCTGTCGTACCAGTACCAGGGTGGGAACTGGACGGCCGGGCCACCCCACCTTGGTCTTCTCGAGGGGCTCCGCCCCTCGATGGCGTACGACGGACATCGTTCCGCCGACCTTCTCATCGAAGGTCCCGGACCGATCCTCCC
>DASYOF010000387.1:0-12608 GCA_036007995.1 Thermoplasmata archaeon | reverse complement strand
CCGAGCAAGCTAATCGCTTTTCGGCACGCTGACGTTCGCCCCAGCCAAGAAAGATGCCGCTTCCCCTCCGTTCCCGGTGCGCGTCGAACCTGAAAGGTTCGGCGGCGCAGGCGGGGAGGGAGAGTGGGCTCGGCCGGATTCGAACCGGCGGTCTTCGCTGTGTGAGAGCGACGTCTTAACCGCTGGACTACGAGCCCACCGAACCGGCGAGGACGACCGTCCGATAAGCCTCACGGCCCACGGCCCAGCGACCGGAGTTCGGGGCGGGCTCCGACCGGGCTCAGACGTCGACGCTGGCCGGAATCCGGCCGCGGCGGATCGCCCGAACAAGGGCGCGATGGTCCGCGACCGTCTGGTCGGCGTAGCCAGTCGCGAACGACGCGACCGCCTCGTCGAACGTCGCCTTGTCCCCCAAGTAGCCGCTGATCATCGCGGGGTCTCCCGTCCGGGCATGGGCGCGGGCCAACGACGCTCCGCAGAGCTCCGCCTGGCCCACGAGCGTCTTCGGTCCCATCCCGGCGACGTCGGAGGAGAACTTCATGTCGCGCAGCTGGCGCACGTAGTAGTCTCGTCCCGCCGACGAACTCCAGCCGAGGGTCACGTCGCTCGCCTGCTGGACGAGGTGCTGCCCGACCACGACCCGTTCGGCGTGGCTCCCGAACCGGCTGGGGCCGGCGTACGGCTCGAACACCGAGGCGACCGCCTCCTTCAGTCGGAGGAAGAGAGGGTCCGCGACGTCCGAATCCCCGAGGAGCAGGAGGACCGAGCAATCCGTCCCCACGCTCCCGACGCCCACGACCTTCTGGGCGATGTCGACGAGCTCGTACCGGTCGAGCAACACCCGCCGCTCCTCGGGGAGGCTGCGTCGGTAGCGACGGAGCGTCCGCTCGGCGAGCGCGATCTCGTCGCGCCCCTGGTAGTGGACGATGAGCGGCGGGTCGTCCCGGATCCGGAAGCCGCCGCCGACGTGTTCGGCGAGCTGCGGGAAGGCGTAGAGGCCGGTCTGTCGGCGGGCCCGGCGCAGCGCCCGTCCCAGCAACTGGCGGCCCCGGCGGTCGACCGCGGCCGGGATGTGCCGGAGGTCGATGTGGGAGTACCACACGTCGTAGTACCTCTCCGACGAGAACGTGCGCATCCGCTCGCGGTACGACCGGGTGGCCGCCACCCCGGCCTCCCAGCCGGCGCGCTTGGGCAGCCGGTTTTGACGGGCCGCCACCACGAGGCTCGCGGCCAGTCGCTTCAGGTCCCACTCGAACGACCCGGGGAGGGTTTCGTCGAAGTCGTTCGCGTCGAACACCCGGTCCCGCTCCGGGGTCGCGAACACCCCGAAGTTGCCGACGTGGGCATCGCCGCACAGCTGCACCCGAAGGCCGGTCGTCGGAGTCGAGGCGAGGTCGCACGCCATGACGGTGGCCGAGCCTCGAAGGAATCCGAACGAGGAGAGGGACATTCGCCCGTACCGGATCGGGACGAGCGCCGGGATCCGGCCTCGGCTCGAATCTTCCAGGAGGGTGATCGGGTCCGGCCGGTCCGGCGGAGCCTTCCATCCAGCGTGGGCCGACCGCGGAATGCGGCGTCGGAGCGCCTTCCCCGCCTCGTACCGCTCGCGGCGCGTTCGCCCCCGTCGAGGACCCTTCCCGGCGACAGCCCGGGCAGCCATCGGACCGAGTTCCTCCTTACCGGAGCACGAAGTACCAGACCCAGACGAGCACGATCGTCGTCGACCAAACCCCGAGGAACGTCAGCGGGAGCGACTCGGTGAGTCGGTCGGGGTTGACCCGGTCGAGCCAGGAGATCGGGTTCGAGGAGGAGAATCGTTCGCGGTGGGTGGCGTACGGCCGGAGCATGTTGAGCGAGAGCGTGTCCCCCGATCGCAGCGTGATCGGGATCCGCAGGTCGCCGGCGACCGGGGGGTTCATCCGCTCGAGCCAGAGCGCGCACTCGCGCCACATCTGCTGCGCGTCGTTGGTGCGGTGGAGGAGGACGACCCAAACGAACGAGATCAGGATCCCGAGGGCCGCGACGAAGGTGACGACTCCGGCGAGAAGCCACGGCTCGGCCTGGAGGTCGGCGAGCGCGACGATCGCCGCCGTGATGAGGACGGTCCCGATGGCGGCGAAGTAGCTCGTCCGGCCGCCGGCCAGTTGCACTTCCTCGGCCGCGAGTCGCTCGAACTTGTCGTGGAGCCACTTCGCATCCTCGAGCGAGAGACGGTCGGGGAGGGTCCCTCCCGGCGCGACGGTCGAGGCCGAGTCCACGAACTACCGAGCGCTCCGTGGGGGGTTAAACTATCGCCGGCGGGCGGGCGCGAGCGCGCCGCCACTCCGTGGCGGCCGCGCGGGGCTACGGGAGGGCGAGCACCACCGGCACGAGGAGGCCGGCCGCGGTCGTGAGCACGATCCCGGTCGCGAGGGCCACGGTCGCCGACTCTCGCCCCCCGTACCGCGTGATGAAGAAGAGCGTCGTGTCCATCGACGTCGCGCCGCCCATCGCCGCGAGCCCGTCTCCTCCGACCCGCCTTCCGAGAGCCGGCGACGAGAGCATCGTCAGATTCTCCCGGAGGAAGTTCGCGAGGAACGCGAACAGGCCGAGTCCGGCCCCCAGGCGCGCGCCCACGAGCGGTCCCGCAAGGGAGTACCATCCGAAGGCGAGCCCGGTCGAGAAGGCCGCCGCGGCCGGGACCCAGCCGAGGAGAGCGAACCCCCCGGCGACCGCGACGCCGCCCACGGCCGCGGCGGCGAGGGGCCGGACCGCGGAGCGAAGGCGGGTCCGGTCCAAGTCGAGCTCGAAGCCGACCAGCGCGAGGAGAGCGTAGAGGGCGTACTCCACGGTGGGCCCGGGTCCGGCGTGGGTCGCGGCCCCGAGCGCGACGCCGGCGAGCAGCGCGGCGACGAACCCGACGGGGGTGAGGATCACGGCGCGGCTCGTCGTCGTCGGGGGTCGCGCCGTCCGGTCCGCGGGCCGGTCGATGAGCGCGAGCACGCCGAGCGTGACGACCAGCGTCGCCACCGCAAACGCCGCGGCGAGCGGGATCTCGGCGACCACGGTCGCCGGGGGGAGCGCCCCGAGCTCGACGCCGAGGAGGAACAGGAGGACGCCGACCGAGGCGGTGGCGGCCCGTCCGACCCACGGCGATCGCCAGGAGGTCAATCGCCCGAGAAGAAACCCGCCGCCAAAGGCGACGTAGAGCAGGAGGTCGAGGCTCACGGGCCGACGGTCATCCGGCCCACGGCGCGATCCCGTTCGCGGGTGGGCGGATCCCCGTCCGGCCCAGCCAGACCGTGTCTTCGCGCCGCGGCCCGTAGCTGACCCACTCGACGGGGACCTGGGTCTCGCGTCCGACGTAGTCGATGAACCGCTTCAGGGTCGAGGGCAACGCCGCGCCGCCCTCCTCGCGGATCCGTTCGATGAGCCGCGCCGAGAACTTGGGCCACCCAGGGAGCTTCTCGTAGACCGGCGCGACTCGGGCCAGGTCCCCCGCGTCCGCCGGCGGGTAGTTCGTGAGCGTCTCGCCGCTCGGAGTGACGTACTGGACGGCGACCGGCACCTCGTCGAGTCCGCCGAGCACGTCGACCTTCGTCAGGGCGAAGGAGCTGAACCCGTTCAACTTCGACACGTACCGCAAGAGGACGAGGTCGAGCCAGCCGACCTGCCGGAGCCGGCCCGTCGTCGCACCGCGTTCGCCGCCCTCGCGCTGCAGGTAGGCGGCCATGTCGCCGCCGACCTCGGTCGGGAACGGTCCGGCGCCGACCCGGGTCGCGTACGCCTTCGTCACGCCGATGACCTCGGTGACCTCGGCCGGCGGGAGGCCGCTTCCGACGAGGGCACCGGCCGAGGTCGAGTGGCCGCTCGTCACGTACGGGTACGTCCCGAAGTTGATGTCGAGGAGGGCGCCTTGGGCGCCCTCGAGGAGGATCGTCTCGTGCCGCTCGACCGCGGACCAGAGCAGCTGCTCCGTCGGGCGGACGTACGGGGCGAGCCGCGTCGCGACCTCGCTCAGGTCCGCGAGGACCGTCGCGCGGTCGGGGAGGTTCTTCAGGTACGGTTTCGCGGCGTAGAGCAGTTCGAGCCGCGCCGCGAGCTTCGCGGGCCGGATCAGGTCGCCGAAGGAGACCCCCCAGCGGCCGTACATGTCGGCGTACGCCGGTCCGATCCCGCGGCGGGTGGTGCCGAGGCCGGCCGACGGGTTGGTCGCGGTCCGGAGCTCCTCCTCCCACGCGTCCTCGGCGAGGTGGGTCGGAAGGATCGCGTGCGCCCGTTCGCTGATCACGAACGATCCCTTGAGGAGGTGACGCTCCTCGAGGGTCCGAAGTTCCTCCTCGAGCGCCTTCGGGTCGAGCACCATCCCGGGTCCGCACACCGCGGTGACCCCGGCACGGAGAATGCCGCACGGGACCTGGTGGAGGACGACGGTGCCCTCCGCGAGATGGATCGAATGGCCGGCGTTCGGGCCGCCGCCGGTCCGCACCACGTACCGCGCCCGGCCCGCAAGGTAGTCGGTGATCTTGCCCTTCGCCTCGTCGCCGAACTGGGCGCCGACCACCACGATGACGCCCATCCGGACTCGCCCCGAACGCCGACGGAGCGCGCGGGGTACTAGGTTCTTTCGCCGCCGACGCGGGCCGATGGAGCCCGACCGGAGGCCGGGGACCGGGGCCGGCGACCGGGGTCGGCGACGCGATGCCGATCGTCCGGCGCGACAGCGTCGGCCATCGGTCCCACAAAGCTATCTAGGCCACCCCCGTCGCGCGGCCCCGTGGTGGCCGACCGGGTCCGCCAGGTCGAGATCTCGGGCATCCGCCGGATGTTCGAGGCGGCCCCCCCGAACGCGATCAACCTCGGTCTCGGCGAGCCGGATTGCGAGCCGTCAAAGGCGGTCCTCGACGCGCTCTGCTACGCGGTCCGCCACGGCATGAACCACTACGGCCCGTCGGCCGGGATCCCCGCGCTCCGCGAGAAGGTCGCCGACCGGTACCGCGGGCGGGAGCCCGAGACGAGCCGGGACAACGTGATCATCACCGGCTCGGGGTCGGAGGGACTGATGGCGGTGGCTCTCACGCTCTACGACCCGGGCGACGAGGTGCTCGTCCCGAACCCGGGGTTCGTCCTCTACCCGCCGCACGCGAAGCTCGCCGGCGCGGTCCCCGTCCCGTACGACCTCATCGAGAAGGACGGGTTCGTCCCCGACTTCGAGCAGCTCGAGCGTCTCGTCACGCCGAAGACCCGCGTGATCGTGGTCAACAGCCCGTCGAATCCGACGGGCGGGGTGTTCCCCAAGAAGACCGTCGACCGGGTCGTCTCGTTCGCGGAGGAGCACGACCTCACGATCGTCTCGGACGAGGTGTACGAGGAGATGGTCTACGAGGGCAAGTTCCAATCGTTCTGGGGACGGACCGACCGGGCGGTCGTCGTCAACTCCTTCTCGAAGACGCTCGCGATGACCGGCTGGCGGATCGGCTTTCTCGTCGCGCCCCGGGCGCTCGCCGTCGAGATCAACAAGGTCCACTACCACATGATGGCGTGCCCGTCGACCCCGGCGCAGGCCGCCGTGCTCGCCGGACTCGAGGCCGGCGATGGCGCGACGAAGGCGATGGTCGAGGAGTTCCGCGCCCGCCGCCAGTTGATCGCGACGGGACTTGCGAAGATTCCGGGCGTCTCGGTCGTCAAGCCCGCCGGCGCGTTCTACGCGTTCCCGAAGCTCGACTGGCCCGGGACCGCGCAGGAGATCGCCGGCGCGCTGCTGCAGCGCGGTCTGATCACGACCCCGGGGGACGCGTTCGGCTCGCTCGGGGCGCAGCACTTGCGCCTGTCGTTTGCCGCCTCCCGGGCCAACCTCCGCAAGGGGCTCGAGATCCTCCGGACCTACGGCCAGGAGATCCGGGCCGGATGATGCTGTTCGTCGCCGTCGCGGTCCTCCGGGCCGGCGCGCTCGTCGAACCGGAGCCGGAGCGCTCCGCGACGGTCGGCCTCGCCGAGGAGCTCGACCGCCTCCGAAAGTCGAGCTAGTGGGCCGCGAGGGACCGGTAGAGCGCCCGGTGGAGTTCCACCGACCGGCTCCAATCGAGATCGGCCGCGCGGAGGCGGCCCGCCGCGACGAGCCGGGCGCGCTCGCCCGGGTTCGAGCGAAGTTCGCGGATCGCCGCCGCGAGCGCGGGCACGTCCCCGTACGGGACGAGCCGCCCCGCGGCACCGTTCTGCAGGACTTCGGGGACACCCCCCACCGCGGACGCGACGACCGGGACTCCGGCCGCCATCGCCTCGAGGAGGACGAGCCCGAACGCCTCCCATTCGGACGGCAGCACGAACGCCGACGACCCCCGGAGGACCGCCCGGTACGCTCCCGGGGATTCGACGTGGCCGAGCCAATGCACCCGGTCCGAGATGCCGAGCTGCCGGGCGAGGGCGTCGAGCGCGGGGCGTTCGCCCCAGTCCCGACCGACGAGGACGAGCGCGGGCCGCTCGGACTCGGGGAGGGCCGCCAACGCACGGAGGAGTACGTCCAGTCCCTTGTTCGGGGCGATCCGTCCTGCGAAGACGAGGTAGTCGACCGGAAGACCTTGGGGGGCCACGTCCGCCTCCGGCCGGCTCCACGCCGCGACGTCGATCCCGGGCGGGATCACGTGGATCTTGTCCGCGGGGGCGAACTCTCTCAGCAGGCCCGCCTCGCGCTCGGTCTCGACGACGAGCGCGTCGGCCCGCCGGTAGGCGGTCATTCCGAAGATGACGTCCTGGCATCGGAGCAGCCCCCGCCGGAGGCCGGAGTCGGCGGCGTCGGCGGGGTGGTAGTGGGTGGAGACCACGAACGGCACGTGCCGGCGGTGGGCCACCTCGGACGCCTGGAGCACGTGGCCGTACCGGTGGGAGTGGACGTGGATCACGTCGAACCGCTCGGCGGCGAGCGCGTCGATCAGGCCGCCCATCATCGGCATCGTCACGAACGGGACGACCCGCTTCGTGACCGGGAACCGACGGACCGGGATCCCGTCGACCGTCGGAGGATACGAGGTCCGACGCTCCCAGCGGCCCTCGTCGTAGAGGTCGCTCGCGAACACCGAAACGTCGTCGCCTCCCGCGCGGAGCCGCCGCGCGACCTCGCGGACGTTCGTCTCGACCCCGCCGGGGGCGTCGAACCGGAGGGTCACGTGGACGAGCTTCATCGTCCGACCGACACGTCGCGGAAGATCCGCTCGAGTTCGTCGACGACCCGGTCCCACCCGTACCGCGGCACGACCGTCTCCCGGCCGTACGCCCCGAACCGTTCGCGCGCCGTCGGGTCGTCCCAGAGCGCCTGGAGCGCCTCCGCGAGGGCCTCGGGGTCCTTCGGGGGTACGAGCCGTCCGGCCTTCCCGTCCTCCAGGAACTCCGGGATGCCGCCCACGCGCGACGCGACCACCGGCGTGCCTTGCGCGAGCGCTTCGAGGAGCACGAGGCCGAACGCCTCGTACTCGCTCGGGAGAACGAACAGCCGCGCGTCCCGGAACGCGGCGGCGAGCATCCGGTCGTCGGCCACGAATCCGGTGAGGCGCACCCGCGAACCGAGGCCGAGCTCGGCGACCCGACGTTCGAGCGCGGGCCGCATGCCGCCGTCCTCCCCGGCGACCACGAGCGTCGCGCTAGGGTCGTGCTTCGCGAGGGTCGCGAACGCCTCCGCGAGTTCGAGAAGTCCCTTGTTGGACGCGAGACGCCCGACGAACAACAGGAACGGACCCTCGACCCCGATCGAGCGGGCGAACGGGCGGTCCCCGGCGGGCGGGTCCGGCAGCGGGGTGTACCCGGGGGGGACGATCGCCACCTTCGGTAGCGGGAACCCCGGCACCCGCAACAGCCGTTCCTCCTCCCGGGTCTGCACGATGACCCGTCGGGCGGACGCCACGATCGGCGCCGCGAGCTGGCGGTCGTAGAAGCCCCGGATCCGGTGGCGCAGCCAGCCGCCTTCGATCGACCAGATCGGGTGGTAGTGGGCGGTCAGCACGAACGGTCGCCCGCTCCGCCGGGCGTACCGCGCCGCGGCGGCGGCGTGGTTCGTCCCATACGTGTGGGCGTGCACGACCTCCGGCGACGCCTTCGCGAGCGCTCGGTCCAGGCCGCGGACGAACGGATAGTGGAGCTCGCCGGGCATCGACCAGGCCCGGAGCCGGTGCACCGATACCCCGTCCACGACCTCCTCCCGCGGCACGTCGGGAGCGAGTCGCTGCCACGGGTACTCTCGGTAGAGCTCGGTGGTGAACGCGTCGACGGTGTGCCCCCGCGCCGCGAGGCGGACCGACACCTCCCGGACGTGCCGTTCCACGCCCCCCGGGCCCGGTGGGTAGCGGGTCGACAGCTCGGCGATCTTCACGGGCGGCGTCGGTCAGGCGGACTTGCCGCCCACGAGCCGCTGGGCGTACTTCTTGTAGATCTCGGAGGCGCGGGCGACCGCTTCGACCTTGACGTACTCGTTCGCCTGGTGGGAGAGCTCCTCCTCCCCGGCGCCGAAGATCACGACGTTCGGGTTCACCTGCGTGTAGCAGACCGCCTCGCTGGCGTGGACGAGCACGGTCGACTCGGCGCTCGAGACCTCCTTCAGGAGCTTGACGTGCTCGCTCTCCGGGTCGATCTGGACCGATCGCATGCTCAGCAGGCGACGGAGCGTGAACGGCGTCTTGATCCGGCGGAGATGCTCTTCGATCTCCCGGTACAGCTGGTCGGGGGTGTACGGCGGGGGGAACCGGATGTCGACCTCGGCGGTCGCCTTGTTCGGGACGACGTTGATCCGGGTGCCCCCGTTGATCGTGCCGATGTTCATCGTCACGCTACCGAGCTCGGGGTGGGCGATCCGGCCCTTGAACCCCTCGAGGCCGCGGAGGATCCGCATCATCTTCGAGATCGCGTTCTCACCGAGGTGGGGCATCGCGCCGTGGGCGGCCTTCCCGCGGGTCTCGATGGCGAGGTCGAGGACGCCCTTCTCGGCGTAGGCGACCCGGAGGCCGGTCGGTTCCCCGACGACGATCGCCTTCGCCCGGCGCATCGGGAGCGTCTTCGCGAGCGCAAGCGCGCCTTGCATTGCGGTTTCCTCGTCGGTCGTGAGGGCGAGCGCGACCGGGATCTTGCGGGCGACCAGGTCCTGCGCCGCCTGGAGCATCGCGATCACGGTCCCCTTCATGTCCGCGGCGCCGCGGCCGTACATCCGGCCGCTCGCGAACTGGCTCTGCGAGAAGCTCCAGTAGTCCCCGATCGGGGGCGTGTCGAGGTGGCCGGAGAGGACCACGCCACCCTGGCCGTACTCCGCGAGGAGCGCGGGGGCGGTCGTGTCGCCGAACAGCGTGTTCCGCATGTGGATCTGGTCGGTGAACGACTGGACGTAGTCGAGCACCTCCTGCTTGTCCGAGAACGGGTCGCTCGGGATCTTGATCAGGTCCGCCAGCATGTCGACCATCTGGCGTTTCATCGGAACCGAGGGCTCCTCCGGGCCGGACGACAAGTCGAAGACGCGGTAATACGGGCGCCATGGACCGACTGCCCTTAATCCCTCCGAAACGCGATAATCGACGGTTTCACGGGGCTCGGGCCGGCCCGGCCGGTTTCGAAACCGGCGGAGCGCCCGGCCGCCGGGCCACGAGCGGAAGGGGCTAGGCGTCGGTCGGTTTCGGGATCAGCGCGAGCTTGCGGGTCTGCTCGAGCGCGCGCTGGAATCCCTCCGGGGAGCCGACGCTCCGCCAGTCGCCCGCCGACGGGGCGAGCACGAGCGCCGCCACGTGGCCCTCCCCGATGAGCCTCCGGATGGCGTCCGTCAGCTCGATCTCGCCCGTCGGCCCCGTACCTTCGAGGGCGCGCAGCGCGTCGAATACGCGGTGGGAGAACGCGTAGGCGGCGGTGGCGGCCCACTGGGTCCGCGGCTTCGCGGGCTTCTCCTCCATGCCCGTGACGAGCAGGCGTTTCAGCCCTCCCTCGCGGCCGTCCGGTCGGCCCTCGACGACGCCGTACCGCCGCGGGTCGGCCACCTTCCGGACGAGGAGGACCGCGTCGAGGTGCTCGCGTTCGAGCAACCCGCCCATCGTGCGAAGGAGCGTCCCGCGGGTCGGTTCGATCAGGACCCCGTCGCCGGCCTGGAGGACGAACGGCCCGTCCCCGACGTACTCCTCCGCATGCGCGACCGCATCCCCGAAGCCCCGTGGTGCCGGCTGTACGGCGAACCGGAGCCGGAGTCCGCGAAGCGTCTCGTAGAACCGCTCGGTCTCCGCGAGGCGCTCGGCGTGGTGGGCGTGGCGGTGGAGCAGCTGGCGATCGATCGTGAAGTAGTTCTGCACGAAGGCGAGGTCCTTCGCGCCGACGACGAGCGTGACGTCGTCGATGCCGGCGGCGACCATCGTCTCGAGCACGACGTGGGCGACCGGCTTCAGCACCGTCTCGCCGTTCTCGGCGCGGTCGTAGAGCGGCAGGAACTCCTTCCGGAGCCCCCGGGTCCACGGGAGCATCCGGGTCCCTTCGCCGGCGATCGTGACGACGCCGCGCATCGGAGCGCTACGCCGGCGTGTGGGAAACGTCGGCGGTCGGCGCCGCACCCGTGGCGGGCGGGGCCGGGGCGGCGGAGCCGGGATGCGAGCGCGCGGTCAGCCTGCCGGTGTTGTCGGCGGCCCGCCAGTCGACCGTGGGGAGAACGACGTGGCGCCGCGACTCGAGCCGACGGCGGAACCGGATCAGGTCGCGGAAGATCTCCCGCAGGACCTCCTCGAGGTTCCGGGAGCGCTTGTAGCCGAGCGCCGGGAGGTGCTCGTGGATCGGGTTGTACGTGTGCTGCTCGGCCTCGACGCGGGGGTCGGGCGGATGCTCGATCCGCGGGTTCAGGCCGAGGTCCCGGGCGACCCGGTGGGTCAGCTCGGCGAGGTCGTTGACCGAGTACGCCGCGTCGAACTGGTTGAACACCCGGTACTCCGACTCCTTCGGGGGATTTTCGACCGCGATCCGCAGCGACTGGACCGAATCCTCGAGCGCGATGAACCCGCGGATCTGACCGCCGCGGCCGTACGGGGTGATCGGGAGCCCGAGGACCGCCTCGACCGCGAACCGGTTGAGCGCCGTCCCCCAGGTCTCATCGAAGTCGAACCGGGTGAGGAGCGCGTCGTCCGTGATCTCGGGCGTCCGGGTCCCGTAGATGACGCCCTGCATGACGTCCGTCGACTTGAGGCCCCAGATCTTGGTCGCGAACATCACGTCACCGGAGTCGAACACCTTGCTCCAGTGGTACCAGGACCCGGCCTGCCGAGGGAACGGCAGGCGGTCGTGCTTGCCGTGGTAATCGACCTCGAAGAACCCCTCCGGGATGTCGATGTTGGGGGTCCCGTACTCCCCCATCGTCCCCATCTTGACGAGGTGGGTCTCCGGCGCCGCCTCCCGGATGGCGTAGAGCAGGTGGAGGGTGCCGGTGATGTTCTCGACCTGCGTGCGGACCGCGTGGTCGACGTCGATCATCGAGTACGGCGCGCTTCGCTGCTCGGCGAGGTGGACGATCGCATCCGGCTTCTCCCGCCGAACGACGTCGACGACGAACGGGAACTTCGTCATGTCCCCCTTGTAGAACTGGATCGACTTGCCGAGGTGTTTCTTCACCGACTCCTGGCGCTTTGGGAAGCTGGCGATCGGGGTCGCCGACCAGCTCCCGACCTCCTTCACCCGCTTGCGGGTCACGAAATTGTCGATGCCGACGACCTCGTGGCCCCGGCGGAGGAGGTGGAGCGCGAGCGGCCAACCGGAGTAGCCGTCGATCCCCGTAATGAGGACCTTCATCGGCGCCCCACCGGCGGTCCGACGTAATTAGTTCTGCGGGAGCGGCGCTCGGCGGACGCGCCGGCCTCCCCGGTTCCGGTCCAGGTACCGCTCGACCAACGGGCCGTCCGGGTCGGACATCGGGCCGTTCCCCGCCCCAGTTCGTCGCCGATAGGGCTGGGGATCCGCTCCGCTCACGACGCCGATCGGAGAGTCGCCGTGCCCGTGGCCGCTACGAGGAGGCGTCGGCCCGCGGGCCCTCGGGCCGGCCTCTCCTGAGCCGCTCCAGAGTCCGAACGGCCGTGACCGCCGCGAGCCCGCCTACGGTGGTCGCCAGGAAGTACACCCACAGGTCGGTGTACGCCCCGGAGAGGACCGCCGGAGCGAGCGACCGGGCCGGATTGAGCGAGCTCCCCGTGAAGGGGCCGATCAGGTAGGTGGAGACCGCCACCACCGACCCGGGCCAGAGCAGGCGCCAGCGGCCTCGGCCGACTCCGCCTCGAACGAGCTCGAGAACGCTTACGACGAGGAGGAAGGTGAACGCGAACTCGTCGCCGAACAGGCCGATTTCCCCGATGTTCGTCGGCAGGGTCGCCCCAAGGTGCGAGCCGGTCCCAAGGAGCAGCTCGACCACCGCGCTGCCCCCGAACGCCCCGGCGACCTGGGCGACGAGGTGCGGGGGTACCTCGCGGGCGGGGATTCGACGGTCGAGCGCTAGGGAGACGGTGACCACGGGGTTGAGGTGCGCTCCGGAGATCCCCGCGAACAGGAGCACGGGGATCGTGACCGCGAAAAACCAGGCGACGGCCAGAATCGCCGGCCGATCGGACCCCACTTGAACCGTCGCCAGAATGGCGCCGGTGCCG
>DASYOF010000386.1:0-6015 GCA_036007995.1 Thermoplasmata archaeon | reverse complement strand
GGTGCCGGTAGGTGAGTCTCGGGGTCCGGCGAATCCAGTAGAGCACCGAACCGACCGCGGCGGCCAGGGCCTGCGGATTCTTCCCGATCGCGGTGACCTGGAAGATCACGGTGGGCGGTCTCACGCCGCCTCCGTCAGCTCGAGCCGTTTCTGGCGGAGCAGGCGGTGGGTGCCGCGGAACGAGGCGATGAAGAACGGCACCGGGATCAGCCAGACGAGCGGAAGGACCGCGAGCCACCACACCGGCATCGGCTCGTGGGCGAAGTACGTCAGCGCGAGCAGCCCCGTGCTGATCAGCACGGCGAGGAGTACGGTGGCGGCGGCGACCCGGCCGTGGCGGGACTGGGCCTGACGGACCGTCGCATCGTACCGGTCGGCGGTGAACGCCTCGAAGACGGGGGCGTCGGCCCGCCGGGGTTCCGGATCCGTCGACGTCCGCGGACGGGCCTCGGGGCCCACCGTAGCCGCGAGCTCGAACCGCGCCGGGCGCTCGGGGGGGTCGAGACCGTCCTCCGACTCCCCGTCGAACGCCGCGCTCGAACGCAGGAACGCGAGCTCCGCGCTCGCGTCGTCGAGTTCGCCTTGGAGTCGCTCGACGGTTCCGCGGAGCGCGTGGGCGCGGCGCTCCATGCGGACGAACTCGTGCGAGACCGCGATCGAGGCGGCCCGGGCGGCCGCCAGGCGCTCGTCGAGGTACGGGCTCGGGGCGCCCCAGAAGTCCGGCGACCTCGACGGTCGGGGGAGATGTCGGTCGGCGGTCCTCGGAGGCAGCGACTCCGCCGGGGCCGCGACGGCCTCGGCGGACGCCGGGGGCGAGCGCTCCGGCGACGGAGCGCCGCCGGCCGGAGGGGCCGGACCTTCGAATCCCGCCGGAGGGGCGTTCGGGCTGAGCGCCGCCGCCAGCCAATCGAGTTCGCTGAGGACGGACCGGTACTCCGCCACGAGAGTTTCGGGCAGGTCGGGCGGAACTTCCTCGTACGGCGTGCTCGACGGCGAAAGGCGGGGTGTCGGGGGCGTGTCGCGCGACACGTCCGACTGGTCCGGAGGCGTGCGCCCGGCGAGGCTCACCGCCCGTCTCGTGTCGTCTTTCGTCATCGTCTCCGGTCGGGGTACGAACCCACGGTCGAGGCCCCGGAGCCTCACCGTCGGGTTGGCAAGCAACTATCCTGTCGATTCCGGGATATCAATCCTCCCTCGGCGCGGGCCGGTTTTCGGCCCGGTGAGACGCCGGGCGGCGCCGGCCGGGCCGGGGGGTTCCGGAGTCGATTTCGCGGGCTATTCGGTCCCGGTCGGGGGCTCGTGGTCGACCGGCTCCGACCCGACCGCCGCGACGAGTGTCTCGACGTCGTTCGGGGCCATCAGCGCCGGGTTGATCGGAAGCCAGAGTCGGGCGCTCTTTTGGACGGCGAGCTCATCGAGCTGCCGAAGTAGGGCGGCGACCGGGGCGGCGCCGTGCAACCGCACGAGGTACTCGCCGCCCTCGACGAAGATCGCCGTGACGTCCCGTTCCCCGAGCGCCTTCGTCAGGATCGCCGTCAGGGCCGGAAGGTCCCCCGGGCGGACCGCCGAGCCTTTGCCGACGTTGGACAGCCACACGACCTCGACGTCCCGAGGGCCGAGGAGCGCCCGGCGACGTTCGGGGAACTCGCGGCTGAGGCAGAGCCCCCGGTGACCGGCACTGGTGGCGTCGAGGAACTTCCGCCACGACTCCTCCTCCCGACCGGTTAAGGACAGGCGAACGCCGGACGTCGGCCCGCTGGGGGCGGCCGGGACGGGCTCCGGTTCCGGCTCCCGCCGGCCCACGAGCGGAGCGGCCGCCAGCGAGGGGGTGTCCGGCCGCCGGGAGGGGCTCATCGGGAACACCGTCCGACCGGGCGAATCCGGGACGCCGAGCGGAGGGGGGACGAGCGGCGGGGCGGCGGGGGCGGCCTCGACCATCGCTGCCGCGAACGGCTCGCTGGCGATCGGGGGAGGTGCTGGAGGAAGCGGAGTCGCCGCGACGATCACCGGATCGGGCGCGCTCAACGTCGGCAGCGACGGGGGGCTCATCGGCGGCGGGCTGACGGAGAGTGGTAGCTCAAGGCGGGGTTCGTCGGCCGCGGACGGGAGGTCGGCGGCCACCGCGGACGGTCGAACGAGCACCGGGCGGGGTCGCGCCGGTCGCGTCGGGACCTCGCCCCCGAACGCCCCGACGAGTTCGGACGCGACGAACGGTCCGAACCCCGGGATCGCGGCGAGCTGGTCGAACGGGGCATGGGACAGGCGATCGAACGACTGGAACCCCGCGTCATACGCGAGGCCGACCTTGGCGGGCCCCACGACCGGACGGCCGACGGCCCGGTCGACCTGGTCGACGATCTCCCGGATCGCCGATTCCCGGTCGAGGACCGTCTGGTCGAGGAACTGGAGCGCCTCCGCCTCCGGTCGGGTGACCGCGAGATCCGGGACGCGGCCCCCGCCGCGGGCCTTGGGGCGATCCTTCCGGCGGGTCGGGGGGACGGCCACGCCGGGAATGTACACGCGCCATCGGCCGCCCCGGCGGCCCCGACCGGACGTGGACTCGGCGGCCGGCAGGGTGATCGTCCCGTCGTCGACCGCCACCTGGCCGACCCCCAAGTACTCGGCGATCGCGGCGGCGTGCCTCGCCACCTCCTCGCCGAGCGCTCCGGACGCCGCGACGACGACGAGCTCGGGGGTCGAGCCCCCGGACCGGCGCAACCGGTGCTCGATATGTCGCACGATCCGGTAGCCGTCCAAGGAGATCGCCGGCGCCCGACGCCGGTGCAGCGTGGCGTCCGGAGGGACCGTGAGCAGGAGCTCTCCGTGGTCCCAGGGAACCGGGACGACGTCCGCCGGCAACGACTCCTCCAACTCGACCATCCCGGCGAGGATCGGCATCTGACGGCCATCGAATGCGACCGTCAGCGTCCCGGCCCGGATCCCCTCCTGCACCTTGCGCGGGGGGATCTGCTCCAGGATCCGGACGACGCGGGCGGACTGCGCCCCGTACGTCTTCTGGATCGCGGGGAGAACCGGCCGGACCAGGACGGCGCGACCGTCCCACGGTTGCTCGGGGGAGGCGATCACGAGTTCCCCGACCGGAAGCAGCCGTCCGAGCCCAACCGCGCTCGAGCGCAATCGACCGGCGACCTTCTCGTCCTCGGCGAGGAGGACCGCCTTGGGGGTGGACGTCGTCGAGGGAACCCCGAGCGCCCGTCGACCGAGGCGAACCGCATTGACGACCGATCGCCAGAGCCCGTAGTCGCCCTCGCCTTCCACGTTCCGGACCGAGTCGATCGCGGGAGTCAAGGTCCGGTCGGAGATCGCCACGCCGTCCGACCGGAACCCCCGCTGGAGCGCCTCCATCGCGAACGGCGCGATGGGCGCGTACAGGTCGGCCCAGTTGGGCAGGACGTGGTGAAGGACCCGATACGCCGCGAGCTTCTCCGGGGGGAGGCCGGGGAGCGCCAGGCGGGCCTGGACCATCCGCCAGTACCCCGCGCGGAGGTCGTCCTCGACGAACGCCGCGAGCATCGCCTGCGCCCGGCCGAGGTCGCCCGAGTCGTAGGCGCTCCGCACGTCCGCGCGCATCCGCTCGAACGTCGAGAGGAAGGCGCGATCCTCCGGGGCGAGCTCGGGGAGGTGCGCCGCGATGGAGCCGTCCGGAACGAACCCATCGAGGATCGACCGGTCGAGGACCCGCCCGGCGAGGGTCCAGAACTTCCGCATCCGGCTCGCTTCCTGGACGATCCGGTCCTCGAGCGCCGACAGGCTCCTCGGGGGCTCCGTGGTCCGCAGGAGTGCGGCCCGGATCGCATCCTGCCCGTGGGTCGCATCGACCGGCCCCGACGGCAGGGTCGGCAGGCTGACGAGCTTCAGGTCGGACGGCGGGGCGTCCAGCGCCTCGCGAGCCGCCAGATGGTGCAGCAGCGCCGGGGCGCGCCGGCGTTCCGGGAGGTACAGCCGGATCGGGTCGGAGGGGTCGAGCTCGCGCGCCGAGGCCCACGAGTCGACCGCTTCCCGGAACGCCGGCAACAGCTTCCGACGGACGCCGACGAAGGCTCCCCCGCAGGCGCACCGCTCCCCGGTCGCCGCGGTCGACAGGCGCTCGCACTGGGAGCATTCGGCGAGGATCGGGTCGGCCGCCTCGACGCTCTCGGTCGATTCGCTGACCGACCAGGGGACCACCTCGTTCGTCAACGGGACGGTCTCCTCCGGGAGGAGCCGAGCGAACTGGCCGAGCGATTCGGCGCTCAGCCGTCCGGGTTCGAGGCACCACACGCGGCCGGGGACCCATCGGAGCGCGGCGCCGCAGACCGCGCAGCGCGGGACCCCTCGGCGGACCATCAACTCGGCGAACATTGCCCCGCCTTCCGCGAGGTCGCGGAGGATGAACGCCTCGGCGTGGTCGACCTCGAGGCCGGCGTACTTGTGCGGCTTCGCCGATTCGATCCGGCCGTCGAGGCCGACGACGGTCGGTCCTTCCATCCGGTGCGCCCGGGCGATCGCGGAATCGCCGGCGCCGTGGGCCGGGGTGAGCGCCACGATCCCGGAACCGGAATCGCTGACGTCGTTCGACGCCACGATCGTGCCGACCGGGGAGATCAGCTCGGCGAGCGGCGGGTATTCGAGCGCGAGCGGGTGCTGGTAGCGCCCGCCCGCGAGGTCCGCGCCCAGCTTCTCCTCCAGGACCTCGACGTCGCTTCCGGACAGCCAGTCGGTCAGGCGGCCGAGCCCGCTCCCCGAGACGATGATCCGCTCGGAGACGCCGCGTCGGGTAAACCGCGCGACGACGTAGTGGGTCTCGGGATTGACGAGCAGCGCCACGGTGCCGAGGAGCTTCCACACCTCATCGGTCCAGACGAGGAACGACGTTCGCTCGCCGTCGTCCGGGAGCGGAAACCGGATCAGGTAGGCGTGCCCGGACCCGGACTCGTAGACGATCGTCTCGGGGGTCCTCGGGGTCTCGCAGCGCGGACAGACCCGCAGCGGAAGGTCGCGGGCGACGAGGACCCGCGCGTCCGCGAGGCGACCGAGCATCCACTGCCGGCGTCCGGCGAGCCCGTCGGGGTCCCCGGAAGGAGAGGGCACCCCGGCGAGGGCGAGGCGCACCAGGGTCTCCTCGAGTCCGGGTCCCGTCCAGGTCGCCCGGACCCGGAGCGACGGCTCGACGCGTCGGCCGACCAGCCGGAGATACCGCGCCTCGGCGTCGGCCACGATGCTCCGTTGCAGCGTGCCCGCGACGCTGTCGCTCGGCGCGAGCGTCCCGAGGAGCTGGCGCACGGGCCGACCGGTCCGGCGCACGGCGGGGTCCGCGTCGCGTCGCCGCCCGCGGCCGGCCCAGAACTCGCGGGTGGCCGCCTCGATCTCGTTCGGGTCGTACCGCTCCGAAAGACGCTCCATCCGAGACGCGGTCCCGAGGCGGGTCCGCGCCGTACGATGGGGGTGTCACCGCGATAAACCCTCCTCCGTGGCCGACGGAGCGCCGACGACGAACGCGAGGGCAACGGTTATCCGCCGGATTTCCTCCGAGCCGACCGGAAGGGACCCGTCGATGGCGTGGACGCAGCAAGAGGTCCGCGAGCTGAAGGAAGGCCGGTACATGCTCATCGACGAGGAACCGTGCCGCATCCTCTCCATCCAGACGTCGAAACCGGGGAAGCACGGCGAAGCGAAGGCGCGGATCGACGCCATCGGACTGTTCGACGGCTCGAAGCGGAGCGTCGTGTTCCCGGTGAAGCACAAGGTGCTCGTCCCGATGATCGGCAAGAAGCAAGCGCAGGTCCTCTCCCTGACCGACGCCGAGGTCCAACTGATGGACCTCGAGAATTACGAGACGTTCAGCCTCCCACTCGAAGCCGAGCTGAAGGGCCAGCTTACCCCCGGCACCGAGGTCCAATACCTCGACGCGATGGGCAAGCGGCGCATCACCCGCCCGTAAATCCCGCCCGTCGGGACCCCCGCGCGCGGGGCCCACGCTTTATATCGTGGGCCCCGCATCTTTTTCTCGCCCCC
>DASYOF010000385.1:0-2827 GCA_036007995.1 Thermoplasmata archaeon | reverse complement strand
TCGGCGTCGGGGTCGAGTTTGCCGCGGTACCGGGTCGCGAGGAGCCGGGTGTACCCCTCCACCACGCTCAACGGCTCCTGGAGGTCGTGGGAGGCCGCGTAGGCGAACTGTTCGAGCTCGGCGTTCGACCGGGTCAGCTCCGCGTCCCGCTGCTCCAGGGCGTGCACCATCGCGATCCGCTCGGTGACGTCCTGGACGGTGCCGACGAGCAGGCTCGGACGTCCGTTCCGCATCTCCGCCACCCGGGCCCGGCCCTCGAGCGTTCGAATCTCGCCGTCCGGTCGGAGGACCCGGAACTGGCGGGGTTCGAGCTGGGTGTGGAGCGGGTCGGACGCATGCAACAGTCCGCTGAGGGTTCCCTGGATCTCGCGGACCTCCTCGGGGGACACTCCCACGAGCGCGGACGTGAGGTTGATCGGGTCGGCGGAGCGCCGTCCGTAGATCCGGTACATCTCCTTCGACCAGGTCACCTCGTCGGTCGCGAGGTCCAGCTCCCAGCTTCCAATGTGCGCGAGCGCCTGCGCCGATTCGAGGAGCGCGGTCCGCTCCCCGACCTTCCGCTCGAGCTCGGCGCCGGACCTTACGAGCCCCTGCTCGGCCCGTCCGCGTTGGACCGCCTCGGCCGCGACGAGGAACCCGGTGAGCGCGAGCGAACCCACGAACACGCGGAGCGCATCGAGCGAATCCGCGCGCGCGAGCGCCGCGAACGGTCCGCTCCCCAGGTAGGTCCCGACGATGGCGATCAACGAGGTCGAGGTGACCGCGAGGGAGGCGCCCAATGGTCCGAATCGGAAGGCGGCCCAGACGACCGCCGGGAGCAGGATGAACACCACCGGAACGTCCCCGAGGAGGGCGTTCGTGCTCCGACCGAACACGAGGCCGGCGAGCCCGACGGTCGTGACGCCGAGAGCGATCGCCTCGGCGGCGTTCGTCGAACCGCTGGAGGACGAGCGATGCTCCCACCACCAGGCGAGGGAGAGGAGGAGCGGTGCGAATTCGAGCGCGCCGACCGCGTCGCCCAGCCACCAGGTGAACCACGCTTGGTCGTACAGGGAATGGGGCGAGAGGTTGGCCACGGTCAGCGTGGAGACCCCGACCGTGGCGGCGATCACGGGAGCTACGAACGCTCCGAAGATGGCGAACCGGAGGACGTCGGTCGGGTGGTTGATGGCCTCGCGACCCCCGGCGAACCGGAGGACAAGGTACCCTCCCACGACGGCCTCCAGCGTGTTGCCGAACGCGATCGGCAGCGACGTGAACACATCGCCCGTGATGGCCGCGTTCACCCAAAACGCCCCGATGGCGATCGCCGGCCACACCTCGAACCCTTCGAGCACGACGGCCGCGATCGCGATCCCGGTCGGGGGCCAGACGACCGAGATGCTCGAGTTCCCGATCGCCAGCGCGAGGCCGAGCCTCCCGGTCGCGTAGTAGGCGACGCCGACGACGAGCAGGACGAGCAGCTTTCGGGGTGTGTAGCTCCGGAACCACTCGGTGGCCATTCGGTTCGCCTACGGGCCGCCGGCGGAACCGGGCGGCCCGAACAGGCGCGAGCGTGCGCGGACCCATCCTCTTTTCCCTCCCGAGGGCGGCGCCCGCGGCGGATGGGTCGTCGGGTCTCGGGCCGGCGAACCGCGGTGCCCGTACGGCGGGGCGTACTCCTCGACCTCAACGAGTGGTCGGCCCGGTCGGAGATGCCTCCGGCCGGTTCCAGCGGGGCTGTCCGACCCTCGATGATCCCTCCCGCGGTCGGGTAGCCCTCCCCCGGGCCGCCGGGCGGCCCTCGCAGCCGGGCCCTCGGCGATTCGATCTCTAGCGCCGACGACGAACGAGGACGGCGACCGCGACAACCGCGATGGCGGCGACCCCCACCACCAGCAGCGACGCGGTGAGCACGGAGATCCCGCCCCCGGCCGAAGGCGCGGGGGAATAGGGGGTCGGGTTGGCGACGAGCGTCAAGTTCGCCCACGTGACGTTGCCCGGAGTGGCTCCGACGGTCACTTGCTGGGTGGCGTACCCGGCCGCGCTCGCGACGACCTCGTACGACCCGGGCGTTACGGAATCGTTGAAGTGGCCGTTGGCGAGTACCTGGGCGACCCCGCCAATCGTCACATTGGCGTCGGCCGGAACGACCGCGCCTACGAGGAACGTCGGGCGGTACGAAAACGTCACGGATACTGGTGAGGCGACCCCGGACGAGACGAGGATCGTCCCGGCCGGCGGATCCGCCAGGAACTCGTACAGGGAGCCCACCACGTAGGGCGTGGAACCGTTCGGCGCCGGCACCTGCAAGGAACTCTCGGTGCTGGGGACCAGGAGGCCGCTCGCGTTGACCCACCACGGGGTCGAGGCAGGCAAGCCCGACTCCACGACGGTGACCTCGTAGGTGAAGGCGGTGAAAACGAGAGGGATCCGCGACGTTCCGGGGAGCGTAACGTTCGCGGGGGCCGAGCCGACAAGGTCGTAGCCGGGAACCGCGGCGTACGTCACCGGGTAGGTCCCGTTGGGGAGGTTCAAACTCAGGGCTTCGGCGGACGTCGTCAGCGCCGTACCGTTGGCGGTGACCCCCCACGTGGTCCCGGCCGGGAGTCCGGTTTCGTTGATGGTCAACTCGCCGGCCCCCGAGAGATTGAGGTCGGTGGTGGCGCCCGGGAGGATGGCGAAAACCGCCGTCGCATTCGTGAAGTTCTGGAGGTCGAGCGAGTGGTTGCCGACCGGGAGCGTGAGGTTCGCCCATCCGTGGGCAAAGGGGAACGGGCGCCCGTCGACGAGGACCGTGGCCGTTCCGCGCGTGGGCACCGACACGTTGAGGAATCCCGCTCCGCTC
>DASYOF010000384.1:0-2043 GCA_036007995.1 Thermoplasmata archaeon | reverse complement strand
GCGCGGGTGGGCAACGCCCGGGCCCGGTTGAAGAGCGCCCCCCTCTCTCAGGGCTCGCTCGAGAAGGCCGCCGCCTCCGCCTCGGCGAGCCTCGCGGTCCTCAACGACACGATCCCGAAGTTCTGCATCCAGGAGGGACAGGCGCTCGGCGTCCAGATCCGCGTCGCCCGGAACCGGGGCGAGGACGTCACCGAGGCGACCCGGGCGTTCTCGAAGTTCCTCCGCTCGGTCCAGGACGAACACCTCCAGACCACGGCGCGCCAACTCATCGAGGTCCGCCGTGCCGTCGCGCGGATCCCGAGGGCCCCGACGGTCGGCGCGGTCCCGCCCCCCGTAGGCAACGAAGAGGAGGAGATCCTGCTCGAGGCCCGGAAGCTCGCCCGGCGGCTCCAGCGGATCAAAGGGAAGGCGCACGACGCCCAGAGCGCCGCCCGCCTGCGCGATCAGGTCCGCGCGGCGCTCTCGGAAGACCGGCGGTACGGTACTCCGGAAGAGGAGATCGAGGCGCTCTGGAACGAAGTTGACCGGCTCACGAAAGAGCGGACTCCGACGAGCGCCCCGGGAGCCGCCAAGTCCCGAGAGCCGACGGTCGTCGCCACACCCGTCGTGGCCGTGCCGGCCGAGACGACCCGACCGGCGGCGCCGACCCCGCCGCGCGTCGTTCCGCCGCCCGGCGCCACCGGCGAGCTGCCCCCCGGCCCCACGGTTCCGCCCGGGGCCGCGGGCGAGATCGGGGACGATCCGGACGGCTCGGACGACGAGGCGGAGGACGAGGACGACCCGTTCGACATCGACACGATCGGGCCGTCGCCGCTCGTCCCGCCCGACGACGGTCTGCCGACGTCGAGCCGGGGCCGTTCTCGACGGAGCGGCCGTCCGTAACATTTAAGTATCTATCGCAAGTCCCTTATACCACTTGGCTCGCCAGGGACTTCGCGCGGAACCGCGCGACCGGACCGTTGGCGTTGTGCACGCCGTCGGCCCGACCGGCCAGCTGATCGCGAGGACGTTCGGCGAACGGTTTCCGTCCGAGGGGACGGTCGTCGCGGACACCTCCGGTCGGCACCGGGGACGCGTCACCCGCGTCTTCGGCCCGGTCTCCCGGCCGTACTTCGCCGTCCGGCTCCGCCGGGCGCCGAATCCGACCGAGGGCGTCGCGCTCGTCGGGCAGCCTCTGGTGGCGGAGCAGGGTCGACCGTATGCAGCAGGATGAGACGGCCTCGAACGCTGAGAAAGCGCCGACCCCGCCCTCGGACCTCGCGGTCCCCACGCGCTGCACGAACTGCGGCTCCACCCACCTGACCCGCGACTACGAACGGGGCGAGCTCGTCTGCGACGAGTGCGGCCTCGTCCTCGAGGAAGGGATGATCGACCAGGGGCCGGAGTGGCGCGCGTTCGACGCCGAGCAGGGCGAGAAGCGCGCGCGCACCGGCGCGCCGACGACGCTCACGATCCACGACAAGGGGCTCTCCACCGAGATCGGCTGGAAGAACCGCGACCCGTACGGGAAATCGATCCCGACCCGCAACCGCGCGCAGCTCTACCGCCTTCGGAAGTGGCAGCGGCGCATCCGCGTCTCCAACGCGACGGAGCGCAACCTCGCCTTCGCGCTCGCCGAGCTCGACCGCATCGCGTCGTCGATGGCCCTGCCGCGCAACGTGCGCGAGACGGCCGCGATGATCTACCGCAAGGCCGTCAATCGCAACCTGATCCGGGGCCGTTCGATCGAGGGCGTCGTCGCCGCCTCGCTCTACGGCAGCTGCCGGCAGTGCAACGTGCCGCGCACGCTCGACGAGATCGCGAGCAAGTCGCGCATCGGCCGCAAGGAGATCGGCCGGACGTACCGGTTCATGACCCGCGAGCTGAAGCTCAAACTGATGCCGACCAAGCCGCAGGACTACATCCAGCGGTTCTGCTCGGAGCTGAAGCTGAAAGGCGAGATCCAACCCCGGGCCAACGAGATCCTGAAGGAGGCGACCGCGCGTGAGCTCACGAGCGGTCGCGGCCCGACGGGCGTCGCCGCCGCCGCGATCTACATCGCGA
>DASYOF010000383.1:0-2539 GCA_036007995.1 Thermoplasmata archaeon | reverse complement strand
CGTCGACGTCGCGGAGCATTCGCTCCTCCTCGCGACGACCTCGATCGGCTACGACACGTTCTACGTCCAGGGGACCGGCCGCATCGGCCGGATGATCGGATTCTGGATGGACCGGCTCACCGGCCCCGGGACGTTCGCGTTCCAAGGCCACGGGAACATCCTGAAGTTCACGCTCGCCGAGAAGGAGGCGATGGACGTCGACCACGGCGCGCTCCTGATGAAGGACTCTTCCGTGACGGTGAAGGCGTACAACCAGCCGCTCGGCGGGGGGCTCGTCGGCCACGCGCTCAGCTTCGAGGCGCTCCGCATCGAGGGCCCGGGCGACGTCTACCTCCAGACGATCGACCCGTCGAAGCACGCGCCCGGCAGCCCCGGTTAGGGGCGTCCCCGAGGCGATCGTGGCCCAGCCCACGGAGTCTCCGGCTCCCCCCGACCCGTTCGAGGGGTCCGGGATCGACGACCGGCCGGTCGCCTTCGGGTTCCTGCTCGGCTACCTCGACCTCGCGTTCCGCGGGGCGCAGGAGTACGAGACGTACCGCGAGCTCGTCCTCGGTCCGTGGCTCGAGGTGCACCGGCGACGGGGGGGGTTCGGCCTCCGGCAGTGGCGGCGCACCGTCGACGAGCGCGCACGGTTCGCCCCGCTCGAGCACCTGGGGGCGATCCGGGTCCGGATGGACTTCCGGGACGAGCCGGGCTTCCTGCGACGCCGCCCCGCGGTCGAACCGGTCGACCCGACCCGTCAGGTCGAGCTCCGCGTCGGAACCCCGATGGTCCAGCTCGTCGTCGAGGCGGACGACGAGGGCCGGGCGGTCCGGTTGCTGGGGCTCGCCCGAGAGGTCGCCGAGCGTTTCCGCCGGCAGCTCGATTGAGGCGCCGACCGGCTTATCTGACGAGGACGGTCGCGCTTCCCGTGAGCCGGCCCCGCCGCCCGACCGCACCGCCCGCCTGCCGGATCCGCCGCGCGACGCTCGCCGACGCCGACCTGCTGGTCCGGCACCGCCTCGCGATGTTCTCCGACCTCGGCGGCCAATCGAAGCGGGCGCTCGCCCGGCACGGCCCGCGCTACCTCGCCTGGATGGCGCCCCGCCTCGTCTCCGGCGAGCTCGTGGCGTGGGTCGCGGAAGACGCGGACCGCCGTCCCCTCGGGAGCGGCGGGCTCTGGTTCCAGCCGAGCCAGCCAAGGCCGATGTTCGACGACGAGCGGGTGCCGTACATCCTCTCGATCTACACCGAGCCCGAGGCGCGGGGCCGGCGGATCGCGACCGCGATCGTCCGCGAGGCGGTCCGGCTCGCGAAGCGTCTCGGCTACGCCCGCGTGACGCTCCACGCCTCCCCGATGGGACGGGGGGTCTACGAGCGGCTCGGGTTCGGGTCGACGACCGAGATGCGGTACTGGATCGACCCGGTCCTCCGAGCCCGATACGCCCGCCGGGCGGCGCAGGAAGCCGCCGCACTCCGCGCGTCCCCGCGCCCCGACCCCGCCGTCAGGACGGCGGCACGTTCCGCTCGAGCGCGAACGTGAGCACCGCCCCGCCGAACAGGGCGGGATGGCTGACGTGCGGGAAGTGCCCGGCGCCCCGGAGCGCCTGGCGCGTGACGTTGGGAATCGAGTCGGCCACGGCCTCCGTAATCTTCCGCAAGTACAGGGGGCTCACCTCGCCGTGGGTGACGAGGGCGGGAAGGTCCACGCTCTCCAATAGGGACGGGTCGAGGTCCACCCGTTCGAGGGCAGAGAGCTCGTCCGGCCACGCCGGCGCCCCGTCCCGGAACGCGACCCGCGTCTCCTCGGGGAGCCGGTCGAACCCGCCCGGACCGGTGACGAACCGCTCGGCGAACTCCCGGGCCGCTTCCTCGGGAACCGCCGTGCGGAACCTCCGCGCGTAGCTGTCGAGCTCGAGACGGGCGCTCCGGACCTCGGGGCGCTCCTCGATCGTCGGCCAGGCGACGAGCGGCGGCTCGTGGACGATCACGCTGCGGACGAGTTCGGGGCGCCGCACGGTCAACGACAGCGCGACCGCCGCCCCGTACGACGTCCCGAGGATGTGCGCAGGGAAATGGTCGGCGTCGAGCAGCAGCTCCGCGAGCTCATCGGCCTCCCAGGAGACCGACCGGAGCCCCGGCACCGCGGGGCTCTCCCCATGCCCCCGGCGGTCGTACTGGAGCATCCGGAACCCGCTCGAAAGCACGGGGACGAGCCGGTTCCACGAGGTCCGGTCCGACCAGGAGCCGTGGACGAGGACGAGCGGCTCGGTCCCCTCGCCGGCGAACTCGTACGCGAGGCCGTTCGGACCGATCGCCAGAGGGACCGCCGGCGCCTCGACCGGTCGAGCGGCATAAGTTGCTCGGCCGCGGAGCTCGCGGGGACCGAAGCCACCCGAAGCGGGACCCGGGGTCCACCACGGTCGCTCCGTCCCCCGGAAGCCCCCTCGAAGCCGGCAGTGAGAGTAGGGATTTATACGCATTCAAGACCCTAGAAGGTCCGATGGCGCCCTCGGCCGCCGCGAGTCATCGTCCGCGCGTCGCGCGGTCGGCCCGCCGG
>DASYOF010000382.1:0-4477 GCA_036007995.1 Thermoplasmata archaeon | reverse complement strand
GTTCACCGGCCTCAACGGGACGCTCGTGGACGAGGCGGTCCGGCGCTCGCTGGTCACGCGGCGGACCGGGCTCGCGCTGTTCGGACCGACCCTTGGCGACGCGCTCGTCCGCTCGATCGACCCGTTCGTCAAGGGGCTCTCCGGCCGCCCGGACGCGGTCCGGATCTTTCTCGAGCGGCTCGGCCTCGACCCGAAGCACGAGACCGCCGCGCTCGACGCGAACGGGGAGCGGACGCTCCACCAGGCGCTCCTCTCGAAGCTCGTCCAGCAGGGGGTCCGCTCCGAGTTCTGCGAGACCCTGAAGCGCGAGCGGTACCACCTGCCGTCGCTCGGCGTCGACGCCGAGGAGCTCTCCAACTGGCAGAACGCCCTCGGACGGGCGAGCACCCCCGACCTCGGCGTGACGCTCGCCCTCGGGGACGCGAGCGCATGGGCGGCCGGCCGGGAGGCCGAATCGACGTGGCGCTCGACCATCCTCGCGGGGCTCCGGCGGCTCGAGGACGGTGGGGTTAACTCCCTCTCCGCCCTCCAGTGGTTCGAGAGCGCCGACACCACGTACGCCGGGACGCAGGCGGGGCTCGCGATGAACTATCTCGTCGACCCGAATCGACCGTTGCTCGCGTTCTCGCCCGGAGACGGGGTGTTCAAGGTCTCCGGTCGCGGGACGAACTGGCTCGTCGGCCAGGGGCTCGACCTCGCCGTCGCCCTCCGGGTCGCCGCCGCCGCCGTGGGCGGCGAAGGCGGCGGCCACAAGGTCGCGAGCGGGGCCACCATCCCGATCACCGCCCGCGAGGCGTTCCTCACCGAAACGAACCGGATCGTCGCCGAGCAGCTCCACCGGACGGAGGCGGCCCGATGAGCCCGCCCGCGGAGAGCGCGTCGCCCCCGCCGCCGGTCGCCCCGCCGACCGAGCGGGTCCGCGACCACCCGCTGGAGCGCGAGATGCACCGGTCGTACATCGATTACGCGATGAGCGTGATCATCGGGCGCGCGCTTCCCTACAGCCAGGACGGGCTGAAGCCGGTCCACCGGAGGATCCTCGGGTCGATGTGGGAGTCCGGCGCGACGCACGACAAGCCGTTCCGGAAATCCGCTCGCACGGTCGGCGACGTGCTCGGCAAGTACCACCCGCACGGCGACCTCTCCGTCTACGACGCGCTCGTCCGCATGGCGCAGACGTTCTCGCTCCGCTACCCGCTCATCGACGGCCAGGGGAACTTCGGCTCGATCGACGGCGACTCCCCCGCCGCGATGCGGTACACCGAGGCGCGGCTCTCCAAGCTCGCCGAGGAGATGCTGCAGGACATCGAGAAGGAGACCGTCGACTGGGGCGACAACTTCGACGGGTCGCTGAAGGAGCCGCTCCTCCTCCCCTCGAAGGTCCCGAACCTGCTGATCAACGGCTCGTCGGGGATCGCCGTCGGCATGGCGACGAACATGCCGCCGCACAACCTCTCGGAGGTCGTCGACGCCCTCACGGTCCTGCTGTGGAACCCCGACGCCACGCTCGACGAGCTGATGGCGGTCCTGCCGGGGCCGGACTTCCCGACCGGCGGGTTCCTCGCCGCGTCGAGCGGGATCCGGGAAGCGTACGAGACCGGCCGCGGCACCCTACGGATGCGCGGCAAGGCCGAGATCCGGGAGCGAGACGGCCGCGACGAGATCGTGATCACCGAGATCCCGTACGAGGTCAACAAGGCCTCGCTCCTCCTGCAGATCGCCGACCTCGTCAAGGCGAAGCGGCTCGACGGCATCACCGACCTCCGCGACGAATCCGACCGGAACGGCACGTCGGTCGTCCTCGAGCTCCGGCGGGACGCGCCGGGGGAGATCGTCCTCAACCGGGTCTACGAGCACACCCCGCTCGAGACGAGCTTCGGCGTGATCAATCTCTGCATCGTCGGCGGCCAGCCGAGGGTGCTGCCGCTCAAGGGGCTCCTCGAGGCCCACCTCTCCCACCGCCGCCGCACGATCACGAAGCGCACCGAGTTCGACCTCCGGAAGGCGACGGAGCGGCTCCACCTCCTCGAAGGGTTCCTCACCGCGATCGACCACATCGACGAGGTGATCAAGATCATCCGGCGGTCGCGCGACGTCCCGGCCGCCGAGCAGTCGCTGATGGGGAAGTTCCTCCTGTCGAGCGAGCAGGCGAAGGCGATCCTCGACATGCGCCTCGCCCGGCTCACCGCGCTCGAGCGCGAGACGGTCCAGAAGGAGGCCGCCGAGAAGGAGGCGCTGATCAAGCGCCTCAAGGAGATCCTCGCCTCGCCGAAGGAGCTCGACCTCCTGATCGGCGAAGAGCTGAAGCTGCTCAAGGAGCAGTTCGGCGACGCCCGACGGACCCAGATCGTTCCGGAGTTCACGGCCCGGACGCTCGAAGACCTGATCCCCGACACCGACGTCGTCGTCCTCGTCACCCGGGACGGCTACATCAAGCGCCTCCCGCTCGACCAGTACCGGCGGCAGCGGCGCGGCGGCCGCGGCCTCGTCCAGATGGAGACGAAGGAGGAGGACTACGTCATCCAGACGTTCGCGACGCGGACGCACGACAACGTGCTGTTCTTCACGACCCTCGGCCGGGTCTACCAGCTGAAGGCGTACGAGCTCCCCGAGGGGAGCCGGCACTCGAAGGGGAAGGCGGTGATCAATCTCCTTCCGAAGCTGAAGGAGAACGAGCGGGTCCAGACCCTGCTGCCCCTCCGCGACATGGCGACCGAGGGGTCGCTCCTGTTCGGGAGCCGCAAGGGTCTCGTCAAGCGGACCGGCCTCGAGCTGTTCCAGAACATCCGCACGAATGGCATCCAGGCGGTCCTGCTCGACGAGGGCGACCAGCTCGTCGACGTCGCGCTCGTTGCCCCCGAGGACAAGGAGATGATTCTCGCGACCCACTCCGGTCAGCTCGTCCGGTTCCCGCTCGCCGAGGTCCGCGAGATGGGCCGGTCGACGTACGGCGTGATCGGCGCGCGGCTCAGCGACCCGAAGGCCGACTACATCGTCACGATGGCCCCGGTCCGCGGCGAGCGGCCGTTCCTGCTCACGATCACCTCGACCGGGTTCGGGAAGCGCTCGCTCACCTCCGACTACCGCGAGACCAAGCGGGGGGCCAAGGGGGTCCGGACGATCCGCACCGGCGGCCGGAACGGCGGGGTCGTGGCCGTGCTGCCGGTCGCTGAGACCGACGAGATCCTCGTGACGACCCAGGGCGGCATCACGATCCGGATGGCCGTGAAAGGGATCCGCGCCCAAGGCCGCAACACGATGGGCGTCCGGGTCATGCGGCTCGACGAGGGGGACGAGGTGAAGGACGCGCTCGTCCTGCCCGCGGGACTCGCCGACGGCGACGAGGAGAAGCCCGACGACGCCGGACCCGCGACGCCCGCCGGGTCGACGAACCCCGCGGCGGTCGACGAGCCGGAGGAGGAGCCCGAGTCCGAGGAGCCGACCGGCGGGGCTTCCGACGACGACGAAGAGGAGGACGACGATGCGCCGGCGCCCGGAGCGTAAGAAGGTCAAGCTCTGCCCCCAGTGCCAGTCGGACCGGCTGCAGTTCGAGGCGGGGCTGATCACGGGGCAAGTGTACCACTGCCTCAACTGCGACTACATCGGTTCGCTCGTCCTCGAGGTCGACGCCCCGCCCGAGGGGACCGACCTCCCGAAGCGCTAGTACGCGACCAGCGCGGCCCCGACGAGCCCCGCGACGGCGAGCCCGACGAGGAGCGGGCGGGGGACCGAGACGATCCCCGCGATCCTCAGCGGGATCTCGACGATGTAGAGCAGCACGTAGGCGATGAGGAACACGACCCCGGCGAGGGCGAGGACCCCGAGGAACGGGAGCGCCACGGGGCTGTCGTGCTCCAGCAGGTAGGCGGCGAGCGCCGCGATGCCGATGGCGACGACCCCGGTCCATGGGACCTCGCGGAGCGAACGGCCGACGAGGACCAGGAACACCCCGATCGCGATCGCGGCGGCGAGGCCGGTGAGCGAGCTCCACCGGACGTAGACCGCGAGGAGCCCGAGCACGCCGACCGGCAACGAGAGGACGTTGAGGAGGAACCGCTCGGCGTCGCCGCGGCCGTTCGGGTCGCGGGCGAGCACGTCGGCGAGGTAGACGAGGGCGCTCGCGACGAGGAGCGCCGGCAGGACCCAGCGCGGGACGAGGAGCGAGAGCACCGACAACATCGTCGAGGAACCCCGGCAGGCCGGGGCGCGACCGGCCGTTCCTCCGGTCGCCCCCGACCCGTACCGGATGGAGCGCGGGAGGGGCTCAAAACCTCGCCCTAATCATCCTGTTCCGAATGGGCCGAATCGAGGCGATTCCCGGGAGACCCCGCAGATGGCGACCGCAAGTTCCCCGGACATCACGGCCCAGGTGGCGGCCGGCGGCGCGCTCCCCCTGACCCCCGGGGCGCGCTACACGCTCGACGCCGCCCGCCTGCCGGCCGCCGTGACCGGGCTCCACCTCGTCGGGAACGGCGCC
>DASYOF010000381.1:0-3444 GCA_036007995.1 Thermoplasmata archaeon | reverse complement strand
GAGGTCCGGCTGGAAGCCGAAGCGTTCCGCCGCCTGGCCGGCGACCCGACGCTCGGGCTGCCGTTCCTCGAGGGCGAGGCCGGCGAGCGGCGGCTGCGCCACCTGCTCGAGGCGCTCGGCACGGCGCGCTCCGACGGGGAGGCGAAGGCCGACTACGAGCGACTCCGACTCCTCGGCGCCCTCCGCGCGCTCGACCTCGACGAGACGGAGCCGGCGTGACCCTCCAACTCGGGAGCCTTACGCTCCGGAACGTCCGAAGCTACGAATCCGCCGCCCTCACCTTCGGCCCCGGCGTGACCGTCCTCACCGGGGACGTCGGGTCGGGCAAGACGAGCCTCCTGCACGCCATAGAAATGGCGCTCTTCGGGTTCGCGGAGGTCGACGCCCCGTACCTGGTTCGCCATCGGACGGGCGAGGCGGCGGTCTCCCTGACCCTGTCCGACGGCGAGCACACGTACGAGCTCGCCCGGACGTTCCGCCGGAAGACCCGGCGGGGTCGGGAGGTGTTCGATGCCGAGGAGCCGTCGTTTCGGGTGGACGGGGAGCTCCGAACCTACTCGCTCACCGAGTTCCGCCAGCGCGTGATCGAACTTCTCGGATTCCCAGACAACCCGAACCCCCGGTCCCGTTCCGACCTCTGGCGGTGGGCGGTGTACACTCCCCAGGAGCGGATGCGGGAGATCTTGGACGACTCCGAGGCCGAAGCACGTCTCGCGACGATCCGCAAGGCGCTCGGTCTCGAACGGTACCGTCTTGCCGCGGACAACGCCGAAGTCGTCGCGTCCGCGATCCGGGCGCGCGGCCGGTCCCATTCGGATGTCGCCCTCGGGATGCGGCACTTCGAGGAGGAGCTCGCGAAGGCCGACACGGACCGGACCGCCGCCCGATCGGCTCTCGCCGGGGCCGAGGGAGCCGCCGCGGACGGACGGCGGCTCGCGGCGGAGACCGAGGAACTACTCGCGCGCTCCGAAGCCGACCGCCGTCGAAGGGAGGGCGACCGACGCCATCTCGAGCAGCTGCGGAACGATTCCGAACGGCTCTCGGAGACGCTGCGCCTCGCGGAACGACGGGTCGAACGAGCCCACCGGGAAGCGCAAACCCGGGACGAGGCCGCCCAGGCAGCGGCGGTCACCCCGGAGCGTCGGACGGCCATCGAGAAGGCGCTCGAGGTCGCCGAGGCGGAACTGGTCGTCGCCCGGCACGCCGCCGACGAAGCGGAGCGTTTCGTCCGCGACCTGGCGGCCAAGAACGTGGCCGCCGAGGCCGCGGGCCGGACCGTCGACGCGCTGACCGTCGGGCTGGCGAGCGACCAGGAGGAGCGACGACGGGCCGCCGAAGCGCTCGCTCTCGCCGAAAGCCGGGGTCCGGCTCGGGAGCCTGTCGCCCCCACCAGTCGGACGACGGACGCGATCGTCGAGGAACTCCGGTCGGTCCGAGAGCAAGAACGGGCGGCCGCCGAACAGGTGAGCCTACGGAGGTCCGAAGCCCGCGAGCTCGCCGAGCTGCTCCGAGCCGGACGATGCCCGCGTTGCAAGCAAACCGTGCGGCCGGAGGAGTTCGCGGGCCACCTCGTGGAGGTCGAACAGTCGGTCGGCGCCGCCGAGGGTGCCGCCCGAACCCTGACGGAGCGGGTGACGGCGCTGGAGTCCGAGCGGGGGTCCCGCGAGCGGTTCGAACGGAACCGGCAGGCGTGGGTGGCCCGGGAGGAATTGTGCGACGCCGCCCGCGGAGCCCTCGCTCGGGCGGCGACCCGGATCGCGGAACATACGACCGACCTGACCACGGCGCGGGAGCAGTTCGTCCTCGCGACCCGCGCCCGGGAGGACGTGGCCGGCCGGTCGGTCGCCGCGGCGGCGGCGGCCACGCGTCGCGCTCGGGCGGAAAGCGAGCGCGAGCGAATCCGAACGGCGTTGGTCGATCTGGAGCGCGCGGCCGCGGCGAGCGAGACGCTCCGAGCCGCCGCGGGGGCCGCTCACGACCTGGAGCGGGTGGAGATCGCCCGCTCCGAGGAGCTTCGGCAGCAGAGCGAAGAACTTCGAACCGCGATGGAGGCGCTCTCCGCCGGCCTGGCGGACTCGGCATCGGCCGACCGCACGCACGGCGAGCTCCTCGCCCGTCGCGACGAGGCCCGTCGGCAGGAACTCGCCACGACCGCCTCGCGGACCGCGGCCGCGGAACGTCTCGGGTTCGCGGAGCAGCGCCGCGGGGCCGCGGAACGGGGCGTGGCGGAACGTCGGCGCCACGTGGACGAAGCGGACCGGCTGACCCGGACCGCCGCGTTCGTCGCCGGCCCGTTCCGGGACGCCCTCCTCGACCTCGAGCGACGTCTCCTCGGCCGGGCGCATGCGGTGTTCGAGCGCAACTTCGCCCGGTCGTTCTCCGCGCTCGTCGAGGACCCCGGCCTGATGGCCCGCTGCTCGCCGACGTTCGTCCCCTACGTCGAGATCGACGGGGAGATGACGCCCGCCGCCGCTTTGAGCGGCGGGGAGCGGACGGCGCTCGCGCTCGCCTTCCGGCTCGCGCTCGGCGAGGTCGTCCGGTCGGCCGGCCGGCTCCGGCTCGACACGATCGTGCTCGACGAGCCGACCGACGGCTTTTCGCCGGAGCAGGTGGTCCGGATGGGCGAGCTGCTCCGGGCGCTTCCGTGGGGGCAGGTGATCGTCGTCACCCACGAGGCCGGGTTGTCCGGGATCGCCGATGCGTCGGTCCGGGTCCGAAAGGAGGGCGGGGTCTCCCGTCTGGAAGGGGCCGGCACCGCGCCGGGGCCGACGGAAACGACCGCGCGTCGCCCGCGGCGACGGGCCGCTCGGCTCGACCCCGTCGCCCCGCCGGCTACGTGAGCCAGCCGCGGAACGTCGGTTCGTCCCACGGGACGACCGACGCGAGCTGCAAGTTCTCCGCCAGATGTTCGGCCGTCTTCTGGCCGACCAGCGCCCCGAGCGTGCCGGGCGCGGAACGCGCGAACTGGATCGCCGTCTGCGCGGTGGTGAGCGGCGCGGCCGCCGGCCCCTCCCGGCTCAGTTGGCCCTGGTAAAGCGGCACGCTCGTGAACGCCCCCATCTCCAGTTTCCGGACCGCCTCGAACGCGGTGACCCGAGCGTCCGCGACCGTCTGCGTTCGCAGGACGGCGGCCTCGGTCATCGCGAAGTTGAACGGGAACTGGACGAACCGGAATCCGTGGGATTCGCCGCCGACTTTCCGGGCCGTGTGCACGACCTCCTCGAGCGAGAGGTGCCCCGGTTCGCTCTTGGGGATCCGCAGGCAGTCCCACGTCGCGAGCCCGTAGGAGCCGAGCTCCCCCGAGTCGCGGAGCGATTCGTAGAGTCGGAACGCTTCCGACAGCCGGCTGAGGAACTCGTCGTGGCCGACGACCGGCAGTTGTGCGTCGGCGGCGTTGTGCAGGTACACGAGGTCGATCGCGTCGAGACCGAGATTCGTCCGGGA
>DASYOF010000380.1:0-6847 GCA_036007995.1 Thermoplasmata archaeon | reverse complement strand
CGGTCCTGATCGGGTCGATCGGGTTCATGATCTACATTTTCTTCACGCAGGTCGGCCCCTGGCTCTGGTCGAACTACCTCTCGACGTTGGGCCTCTAGGCATCGTCCGATGAGCGGGAAACCGGACGACGAGGGCATCGGTCTGTTGACCGGCGAGGAGGCCGCCCGGCCCGCCGTGTCCCACGCCCCCGCCCCGATGGCCCCCGCCGCGCCCGCGGCGGTCGTCGCGCCGGTGGCCCCGCCGCCGAAGAAGGAGGTCCCGAGCCTCCTCAGTTTGAAGGTCGCCGACGACCCGACGCGGGAGGTCACGGCCGGCACGGTGACGACCCTCTCGGTCGTCCTCACGAACGGCCACCCCCAGGCGGGGGCGATCGTAGTCTCGGTCGAGATCGCGTACACATCCACCTACCCCGGGGAAGGGGCCGAGTGGCCCGTCCACTGGATGCCCCCCGGCAAGCGCTCGTTCTCCGAGCTCGTTTCGCGAAAGGAGCGGTCGACCGTCACGCTCAACCCCGGCGGAGCGGTCGCGTACGCCTTCCAGATCACCGCCCCGGTCGGTGTGCGGTATCGGGACCGTGTCGAGATCCACCTCTCGGCGCAGTGGGAGGACGATTCCTCCAAGCCGGCCAGCCTCACGCTCGCCTGCGTCGCCCGGCAGGCGGTCCTCGCGATCAAGACCGCCCGCGGCTACGAACAGGAGGTCGCCGACACGCTGCTCGCCCGTGCGGAGGAGAAGCCGGACGTGGTGTTCGCCCTTCTCGTACCGTCGGGGCTCCGCGGGTACGTTTTCGCCGAGGGGATGAGCTTCGAGGGCGTCCGCGAGATGCTCCACGGCATCCGGAAGGCCCGGGGACTCGTCGCCGGCGAGACGACCTTGAAAGAGGTCGAGCCGCTCCTACTGCCGCGCATCACCGTCGAAGGGTTCGTCGAGGGCGCGATCGTCGAGCTGATCGCCGGGCCGTTCAAGGGCGAGAAGGCGCGCGTGAAGAAGATCGACCAGGGGAAGGAAGAGATCACCGTCGAGCTGATCGAGGCGGTCGTTCCGATCCCGGTCACCATCCGCGGCGATCACGTCCGGATGCTGGAGAAGGGAGGCGGAAAGAGTGGCGGATGAAGTGAGCGTCCTCGTCGAAGGCGGCAAGGCGACGCCGGGGAATCCCCTCGGGCCGGCGCTCGGTCCGCTCGGCGTGAACGTCGTGCAGGTGGTTCAGCAGATCAACGAACAGACGAAGGGGTTCGCCGGCATGCGGGTCCCCGTCGTCATCAAGGTCGACCCGGCGACGCGGGCGTTCACGCTCGTCGTCGGCCGCCCGCCGGTCGCGGCGCTCCTGCTGAAGGAGGCCGGGAAGGAGAAGGGTTCCGGGAAGGCCAAGGGCGAAACGATCGGGGACGTCCCGCTCGATGCGATCCGGCGGATCGCGGACGCGAAGGGCGAGGACCTGTTCGGCCGCTCGATCGAAGAGAAGGTCAACCAGGTCATCGGCACCTGCGTCTCGATGGGGCTCACGGTCGACGGCCAGGACCCGCGGGCTCTCCTCAAGGAGCGCGTCGCCGCGCGGGGCGCTCGATGATGGGGGGGATGCCGGGGCAGCAGCCGGACCTCTCCAACGCCGAGATCGTCGATTACTCCCCCGTCGAGGGCGACGGGCGGCTCCGCCTGAAGCTGAAGGACGGCTCGGTCATCGAGGTCAAGCTCGAGATCATGAACATCCTGCGCGCCGGGAACGACCCGAACACGGGACTCCCGGCGTACGTCGTCCAGTCGGCGCCGATGGTGCGCCTCGTCGAGTGCCCGAAGGAGCTGCGGAAGCTGCCGCTCCGGCCGGGTCCGAAGGACGCGAAGTCCTCCGCGGGGTTCGGTTAGGACGGCCGTGACCGACCTCCAGAACACCCCGGCGGTCGAACCGGAGGAGGAGGGCGGCAACGAGCGCGCGGGGCTCCGCGTCGCGGGCGCCCTCGCGGTGTTCGTCGGATGGGGCCTCGGCGTCTTCCTGAACGTCCTCCTGCACGTCTCGGCCCACTCGGGCGGTCGCGTGGTCGGCTGGGTCCGGGTCTATCCGGCTCTCGGGCCGTACGCCTGGGGCGTGCTCGCGCTGGGCGTCTTCACCGGGGTCTTCGGGATCGCGATGATCTGGGTGAGCCAGTTCTCGAAGGCGGGCGCGCTCCACCTGCCGGGCACGTCGTACTGAGCCGAACGTCCGGTCACCGGGCGCCGATCTTCCGAGACGGCGGAAGTCGCGCCCCGGCCGGCCCTTTCCCCGCCTTCTGCATCGCGACGCAATCGGGGCACATCCGCTCGTCCGCGTCGAGGCAATCGCGACAGAACGTGCGTCCGCAGAACGCGCACCGGAGGGTGGCCGGAGCGCCGCACCGCTGGCAGGTACCGACGAGCATTCGCAGGACTTCCTAACGGCCGGAACGCTCCACGAGGCCGCTCCGCTTAACACCTTCGACGAACCCGTCGGCGTAGGGCCGGCCGCTGACGTAGTCGGCGGCCGCGCGCGCCCGGGGGCTCCCGTTCGGGAACGACACCCCGAAACCGGCAGCGTTCAGCATCGCGACGTCGTTGTCGCCGTCGCCCGCGACCAGGCAATCTCCCAAGCTCAGCCCGAGGGGGCGGAGGGCGTGCGCGAGCCCGGCGAGCTTCCCGGCCCCGCGCTCCATCAGGTGGATCGCGTAGCCCGTCGCCTCGGCCTCCACCTCGGTGCCGCGCAGGACGGCCCGGATCGCCCGCAACGGGGCGGGCTGCTCGATCGCGACCTCGGTCTGCCGCCACCGGTCGGTGAACAGGCGACGGACCGGGAGCCCCGCGGCCCGGAGCGACCGGAACGCCGCGAGCGCGACCGACCGACGCGCGAGGCGGTCCAACCGGTCTTTCCCGTCGACCCTTCGGTACACGAGTCCGCCGTTCTCCGCGACGATCGGGCCCGAAAGCCCGATGGAGCGGTGGATGGCGAGCGCGATCGGGAGCACGTTGCCCGTCGCGAGCACCACCGTGACGCCGCGCGCGTCCAGGTCGCGGAGGAGCGCGACCGCCTCGAGGTTGAGCCGTCGGGAATGGTCGGTGAGCGTCCCGTCGATGTCCGTCACGAGGCCGCGGAGGGGCGTCCGAGCGACCCCGCGCCGCCCGGTCACGAGACCCCGGGCGCCCGCCGCGCGAGCGCCTCTCGGAGGACGGCGGCGACTTCCTGGCCGTCGCGACGCCCCCGTACCTCGCGCATCAGGTCGCCCATCAGCGGCGAGAACGCCGCCGCCCCCTTCGTCGCGACCATCTCGGCGTTCTTGGTCACGAGCGATTCGGCGAGGCGGCCGAGCTCCTCGCGGGACATCGACGAGAGTCCGGCCTTGGCCACCGCGTCGGCGACGGTCGGGGCGCCGTTCGCCAGCGCCGTGACCACCGGGCCGAGCCCTTCCTTCGCGAACTCGCCGCGCTCGACCGCCGTCAGGAGCTGGTCGAGCACGTCGACCGGGAACTCGAACGGTTCCTCCGCGTCCCCGGTGGCCGGGATCTCCCGGGCCAGCAGCTGAGCCACAAGCCCGGCCGAGTGACCTCGTCCAACGAGCTGCTCGAAGCGTTCGACCTCGCCGTCCCGCTGGAGCGTCCGGGCGACCTCGTCGGAGAGCCGGTGGGTCGCCACGAGGCGCGCCCGAACCTCCTTGGGGTGCGGCGGGAGCCGCGCGCGCAAGTTCTGGAGCCTCTCCGCGGTGACGGCGACCGGCGGCACGTCCGTCTCCGGGTACATCCGGTCCCGGCCGGGCAGGGGGCGCGAGTAGCGGGTCCGGCCATCGGGGAGGGGGTCGCGGGTTTCCGAGGGCACGCCGGTCAAGGCGTCCCGGGCGCGCTCCCGGACCGCGAGGAGCGCGCGCCGCGCGGCCGCCGCGTCCGGGGCGGCGACGAGGACGAAGGCGTCGTCGGAACCGGACGCGCCGAGAATCGTACGCAAGGACCTCACGACGGCCCCCTGGACGCCGTGGACCGGAATTTCGTCGGAATGGAGGAGCCCCCGGACCCCCGACGATCGGGCCCGGTCGGCGAGTTCCCGGCCGAGGCGCTCCTTCGCCCCATCGGGTGGGGCGAGAAGTCCCCCGAATCCGGGGAGACCGACTCCCAAGACCACGCCGCCGCGCTTCAGCGCCTCTCCGATCGGGCCGGTCGCGGCGGCTCGGAGCAGCTCGGAAACGTCGGTCGGCGGGTCCTCCGGAACGCGAGCCGACCGACGAGCGAGCGAAGCGGTGGCGGCGAGCAGGGCGTTCTGTCGGTCGACCTCGCCCTGGACGTACTGGTGGATACGGCGCAGTTCCTGCACCCCTTTCAGCTCGACTCGGGCGCCCCCTTCCGTGGAGACGTTGACGTCCTCCCGGATCGTGCCGATGCCTCGACGGACCTTCCCGGTCGCGCGGAGCAGGATTCCGATCTCCTCGGCGACGGCGCGTGCCTCCGGTCCGGAGGCGATCTCCGGGCCCGTCGCGATCTCGACGAGGGGGATCCCGAGCCGGTCGAGGCGGTACCGCACCCCGTGCTTCGACTCGTCGACCTTGCGGGCGGCGTCTTCTTCGAGGCAGATGGTCGGGATCGAGTACGATTTTCCTTCCACCTCGAGTCGGCCGTCGACGGCGACGAGCGCCGTTCGCTGGAACCCGGAAGTGTTCGAGCCGTCTACCACGATCTTCCGCATCACCTCGATCTCGTCGAGCGGACGAGCGTCGAGCAGGAGCGCCATCGTGAGCGCCACGTCGAGGGCGTCCGGATCGAGCGCGTGCGGCGGCTCCTCGTCGAGCTCGACGAGGCAGCTCGTCGGGGTCGCCTCGTACTCGTACGTGAGGTTCCGGGCCGCCTGGAACGCCGCGGCGGCATCGACCGCATGATTTTCGCCGCCGGTGGCCCGAAGTCGTCGGGAGACCGTTCGGGTGACCGTCTCGGAGAGCTCGGCGGGGCAGGCGCAGAACAGCTTTCCGGTGGCGAGCTGCTGGTGGACCTCGAGACCGGCCTTCACGGGTGGTCCTCGGCTTCGTGGCGAGGTTCGACTTCGCCGGCCCGGGGCGCGAGGAGGAGCTCGCGCACTACGGCCGGATCTTCGGAGCGACCCAGCGCCCAGAGGAGCTTCGTGTACGCGGTCTCGGGGAGCATGTCGCCGAGGTAGAGGACCCCGGCCCGGGAGAGTTCCCGGCCGGTCGCGTACACGTACGGGTCGGCGACCCCCTCGAGGCATTGGGTCGTCATCGCCACGGTCGTGCCGCGCGCGATCGCGCTCCGGATCCACGGAAGGTGGCTCAGGGCAACGTGACCGAGACCGGTGCCGGCGATGATGACGCCGCGCGCGCCCGCGACGTACGACTCGGCGCGGGACGGTTCGAGCCCGGGCTGGAACCAGAGCACCGCGGCTCCCGAACCCATCGGTCCGACGTACGTCGCCGCGCCTTCGGAGCGGGATCGAAACGGGTGCACGAGGTGGACGGTCGACCCCTCGATCCAGCCGATCGGTGGTCCGTTGCGACTCCGGAAGGCGTCGCGCCGGCTCGAGTGCATCTTCCGTACGCGCGTGCCGCGATGGATCGCGAACCGGTCATCGGAGAGCCCCTCGTGCATCACGACGACGACTTCCCCGATCTCCGGGTGGCGGGCCAGCCGGACGGCGGCCGCCAAGTTCGTGAATCCGTCGGACGACGGCCGGTCCGGGGACCTCTGCGCCCCCACGACCACGACCGGGCCGGGCAGGTTTTCGAGCAGGAACGATAGGGCGGCGGACGTGTAGGCGAGGGTATCGGTGCCGTGGGCGATGACGACCCCACGGGCGCCGTCGGCGAATGCCCCCACGGTGCGTCGCGCCATCTCCTCCCAGTCCGGTGGCCCGATCTCCTCGCTCAGCCGGTCGAAGACGGGGATCACGCGCACGGGACCCTCCCGGTCGAGGTCCGGATAAAAGCCGAGGATCTCGCTCTCGTCCCGGACGGGGCGAACTCCGCCCGTCCGGTAGTCGACGCGCGACGCGATCGTCCCGCCCGTAGTCAGGAGCGCCACCCATCCGGGACCCGGGCTGGGGGCCGTCCGATCCACCGCCCGATTGGACCCGTTCCCGTTGGCCGGGGCGGGTTCGACGATCTCGATCCGGTCGGTCGGAGACAACCGGAGACCGACGTTGTACCCGGTCGCGAGTTTGAGCTGCAGGATCCGGTCGCCCGACATCTCGTGCGGGGGGACCACCGCGCCTTTCCACTCCCGGCCGTCGGAGGTGCGTACGAGGACGACGGTGCCCATCGCGAGCGACCGCGCCCGGTCCCACGGGTCGACCGGTGCGCCATCCGACATGGACTGAGGTCAGCGGAGGGCCGCCGCTCCGTCGAAGGGAGTTCGGCCGATTATAAAGGCCTCCGCGATTCGACGTCGGTCCGTCCGGTGCGTTTAATAGGGTAGCCCGCTCGCTCGCGAACAAGCAGTCGAAATCGGTCCACGGGTGCCCGTGTGGGGTAGCTACGGGGGCGGCGAACGCCGCCTTCGCTACACTGGATTATCCTAGAGGCCTGCGGAGCCTCAGACCTGGGTTCGAATCCCAGCACGGGCGTGAAACCGGGAGCCGAAACCCGCCCTTCCGCGGGGCGGGGAGCCCTTCCGTGCTCGCGAGTCTCGGGCCCGTGAGCGTGCAGTCTGGTAGTTCTCCGTCGACAGGATTCGCTTAGCTCTCAACGTCGGGAGACACGCCCGGGGTGGCGCCTGGCAACCCGCTCGTGGGTCCGACGTCGGGGTCTTCTCGCTCCGTGGGCTCCGCCTTGCGAAGCGGCACTTCGCCTACCGGTTCCGGATCGAGCGCGAGCGCATCCTCGTCGTCCAACTTAGTATCCGATAAGGATAG
>DASYOF010000379.1:0-1967 GCA_036007995.1 Thermoplasmata archaeon | reverse complement strand
TATCCGCGGGTCGCCCGGTGTGGGCGCTACGATTCGCTGCCGTCGGCGGTGACAACGCCCGCCTTGTCGAGAGCTTCGGTGAGCTCCTGCTGCATCTGGGTGTACTTCTCCTTCAGGTGGCCCTCTTGGCGCTCCAGCGCCTTTAGTCGCACCTCGAGCGTCTCCTTCTCCTCGGTGAGGAGCTCCTCGACCTCGGACTTTCCCTTGGCCTTGACGAGGAGTCCGCCGATCGGTCGGTAGATGGACGTGTCGTCCGGGAGCGTCTTCAGCTCGTCGAGGGTGTGGACCGCCTCACGGAGCTTCATGTCGAAGCTCATCCGCTGCTGGGCGACGGATTGCAGGTCTTGCTGGACGCGCTGGAACTGCTTTAGGTCGTTCTGAAGCTTCGCGGGAAGGGCCACGGCGTCGGAGGCCGGGCTACGGAGATAACGGCTTCGGGCGTTGGTCGGCCCGGGCGGCCCGGAGCGCCACGAGCTCGGCGGCGCCGGCGAGGTTGACCCAGCCGAGGTACGTGTTCGCGGCGGCGCGAAGCGCCCCCGCGTCGGACGCCCGGACGTCGATCGTGATGACGTTCGGCGCGGGGCGGCCCAGGACCGCCGTCGCCTTCGGAACCTCGCGGGCGGCCTCGGGGGAGAGCGCGGCGAGCAGTCGTTCGGCGGAGGCCGCGGAGACGGTCGGGATGGTGAACCGGGCGCTCCACCGTGCGTCGTTCACCGGGTCGCCTCGTCGCGCAGGTTGCGCACGAGCCGCTCGGTCTTCCGAGCCGCGGCGCGGACGTAGGTGGCCGGGTCGAGGAGCTCGTCGATCTCCTCCGACGTGAAATGCCGGGCGATCTCCGGGTCGGCCTTGGCGCGGGCCGCGAGTCCGCCGGCCGGCGCGTCGCGGGTGAGCCGGCGCAGCATTTCGTGGGCTTCCGCCCTCGGCAACCCCTTCGCCGTCAACGCCAACATCAGGCTCTCGGTCATGGGGAGCCCCCGTGCGGACTCGAGGTGGCGCTCCATCTGGGCGTCGTTGACGGCGAGGTGGGTGTACACGTCGGTGAGCTTCCCGAGGATGTCGTCGGTCAGGACGACCGCGTGCGGGACCACGATCCGCTCGTTCGCGGAGTTCGCGAGGTCCCGCTCGTGCCACTGGACCATGTTCTCGAGCGGAGGTAGCGCGAACGCGCGGACGAGCCGGGCGAGGCTCGTGACGTTCTCCGAGAGCATCGGGTTCCGCTTCTGGGCCATCGTCGAGCTGCCGACCTGCTTCGATTCGTCGAACGCCTCCGCAACCTCGCCGATCTCCGTCCGCTGGAGGTTCCGCACCTCGGTCGCGAGCCGCTCGCACGTCCCGGCGATGAGCGCGAGGAGGTTCGTGAACTCGGCGAGCCGGTCGCGGCCGACGATCTGCGTCGGCGCTTCGTCGACGCCGAGCTCGAGGGAGAACATCACGTCGCTTTCGAGCTTCTCGGCGGACGGCCCGAACCCGGCGCCGGTGCCGACGGCCCCCGCCATCTTGCCGACCGCGACGCGCGGGGTGAGTTCGTCGAGGCGTCGGCGCTGCCGCAGCACCTCGGCCGCCCCGACGGCGACCTTGTAGCCGAAGCTCATCGGCACCGCGTGCTGGCCGTGCGTTCGACCGAGTTCCGGCGTCGCCGCGTGCGTCTCGGCGAGGTCGATGAGCGCGTTCGCGAGGTCGGTGAGGTCGTGGCGGAGGACGTGGATCGACTCCTTCAGCTCGAGGCCGAGGGCCGTGTCGGTAATGTCCCCCGAGGTCGCTCCATAGTGCACCCAGCGCCCCGCGGGTCCGGCGGCGGTTGCGAGGGTCCGGGTGATCGCCATGACGTCGTGCTTCAGCTCGCGCTCGAGCGCGTCGACCTTCTCGAGCGTCACGTCACCGGATTCGGCCGCGGCCTCAATCGCCTTCGCGGCCTCTTGGGGGATGATGCCGAGCCCGGCCTGCGCGGTCGCCAAGGCGGACTCGAC
>DASYOF010000378.1:0-3609 GCA_036007995.1 Thermoplasmata archaeon | reverse complement strand
AAGGAGAACAGCTGGGGCGAGTAGTACCGGTTCGGGAGGAACATCGACACGGTGCCGAGCGAGATGTTCTGGTAGAACGCCTTCCCGTCCCCCGGGCCGGGGTTCATCGTGACGTTCGCGAAGACGTTGGGGGTGAACGGGATGAACGACAGCACCCCGACGGTCCCCTGGGCGATCAGCGGCACTCCCTGGGAGTTCATCGTGAACGGCGTCTGATAGACCGGGGGCGACTGGAGCGCGGCCTGGAGGTCGATGTTCGACTTCAGCTGAGCCATCGAGCTCTCGGTCTGCTGCGTGAAGGCGACCTCGTTCTCGTTCATCCAGAGCGGCAAGTACTGGGTCAAGAACACGCCGAACAACGCGAAGAACACGAGCAGGGCGAGGAGGGTCCCGATGACGGCGACCACCCCGCGCTGGTTCCCGCGGATGCGCCGGCGGTACCGCCGGCGGCGAAGTCGAGCGGATGCCTCCCCCATGCCGAACCGACCCGGGTCCCAACGACCCGAGCAAGCGGAATTTAGCCGGCTCCCGGTATAAATATGCTCGGAGAGGCGCGCGTCCTCACCGGACGATTTCCGGCGGGAAACGGCGGTCCGGACACAATCGTTTAGCGCGCGGCGGTGTTCGGTCCGATGGTCCGAACCGCCAATGGCACTCAAGGAGATCTCGCTGCGTCTCGCGAACCGTCCCGGCCAGATCGCCCGCGTCGCCCGCCTCCTTGCGGAGCAGCGGATCAACATCGCCGCGATCTCGCTCGACTCGGCCGGCACCCGCTCGAGCGTCCGGCTCATCCCCGACCGTCCGGACCGGGCGGTCACGGTCCTCGAGGACGCCGGGTTCACGGTCGACCTCCACGACACGATCGTCGTCCAGCTCGAGGACCGAGCCGGGAGCTTCCTCAAGGTCCTCGACATCCTGGCCGCATCGAAGGTCAACGTCGAGAGCATCGCGATTCTCGTCGCCCGCGACGGCGCGAACAGTCTCGCGGCGATCGCGACCGACGACATCGCCCGCGCCCGACGGGTGCTCCAGGAGGCCGGTTTCGCCTCGAGCAAGGCGGAGCAGCTCGTCGGCAACGCCGACGTCGTCTCGCGCGCCCCGGCGATCCCCACCGAATCGGTCGGGATGCTCCTCTGAACCCGCGACAAATCTCAATACCCGCCCGGTCTCCCCGCGGGCGCGCGGTTGTGGTCTAGCGGTTAGGACGGTAGCTTCCCAAGCTACCTACTCGGGTTCAAATCCCGACAACCGCACTCGCCCGACTCTCCCGGGCAGCCCCGCCCGGAATGGAGACCTCACGGTTCCCGACGTTCGGAGAGGGTCCTCAGGTCCCGGCTGCCTGACTCGAACAGGCGACCTGAGGATATCTACGGGGGCCGCCGGATGGCGACGGTCTCGACTACAGTCCCCCGCTCTACCACTGAGCTAAGCCGGGACGAACGGACGACGGGCGACCGGTCTATAAGGGTTCGGGAGCCGAGAGCTACGGTCGCCCCTCGAGGGCGGTCCGGAGGCGACGGCCGACCTCGTCCGGAGTCCCGTCGGCGTCGATCCGGGTGAGGAGGCCAAGCTTCCGGTAGTACTCGAGGAGCGGGGCGGTCTGCTCCTCGTAGACCAGGAGACGGATCCGGACCGCGTCGAGCCGGTCGTCGGAGCGCTGGATGAGCTCAGCACCCTCGTTGTCGCAAACCCCGTCCGTCTTCGGCGGCTTCGTCACGAGGTTGTAGACGGCGCCGCACTTCGGGCAGCTCCGCCGCTCCGTGATCCGCTGGATGAGGATCGCCTGGGGGATCTCGAAGGCGACCACCCGGTCCGGCGGGGCGAACTGGGCGAGCTCCCTCGCCTGGGCAACGTTCCGCGGGTATCCGTCAAGCAGGAAACCGGAGGAGGCGTCGGGGCGCGCGAGCCGCTCCTTCAGGATCCGCAGGACGAGCTCATCCGGCACGAGCCGGCCCGCGCGCATGTACACGTCGGCCTCCTCGCCGAGGGGGCTCTTCGCCCGGACCGCCTCCCGCAGGAGGTCGCCGGTCGACAGGTGCGGAACGGCGAGGCGGGTCGCGAGCGACTTCGCCTGGGTCCCTTTCCCGGCCCCCGGGGGACCGAGGAGGACGACCCGAACCATCGGGGGGCGGACGGGCGTGAGGGGAAAACGGTTTTGCGACCGCCGCGGCCCCGCCTAATCGACCCGCGTCCCGTTGAACGGTAGGCCGTTCAGCGCGTTCCGCAGGTTCGGGAGGTCCCGGCCGTCGACGATGGCGAGCGGGATCTTCGCTCGCGCGAGCAGGTCGGCGCCGAACCGGTCGAAGACGAACTCCTGGCCCGCTTCGGTGCCGGTCGACCCGTACACGACGGAGCGGAACGCGTCCCATCGGAGATGGTTGTACCGGCGCGCATCGGTGTGCGTCCGCGGGTCCTTGTCGTAGAGCCCGGCGACCCGGGTCGCATTGACCACCCGCCCCGCCTTCAGGCGGACCGCGAGGAGCGCGGCGACGCCGTCCGTCGTGTGGCCGGGTTCGGTCCCGCCGAGGACGACCGGGGAGGCCCGGGCCAGCTCGTTCGCGGCGTCGGCGGTGGTCGTCGGCACTTTCAGGGGGGTTGGGGGACCGATCCGGGCGGCCAGAAGTCGGGCATGGATTCTCGTAACATCGATCCCGACCTCGTCAAGTTCGACTTCGGTCAGGCCAAGGGTGCGCCCTAGCCCGATGTACTCCCGGGCGACACGGCCCCCGCCGGTCGTGACGGCGAGCGGCGTCGAGCGGCCGAATTCTCGCAGTAAGTCGGCGAGGGCCGCGAAGAACTTCGCGTCTCCCTCCGGGTCGGACCGCAAGAGGACGGAGCCGCCGACCGAAAGCACGACCGGCGAGGGTGCGGAGTTGGGGCGTTTTGCCATCGTCCGGGCCAACCTCGGCGAGACCAAGGCGGTTTCTCCCCCAGGCCCGACGAATCCGTTATAGCGGAAGGGCTTCCGGTGGCCGTCGTGGTCGACCCGCAGGATGCAGCGAAGGCGGCAGCGGCCCGCGCGGCGGTCGCTCGCGTCCGGCCGGGGATGCGCGTGGCGCTTGGCACGGGTTCGACCGCCAGCGACGCGGTCCGGGCCATCGCCGCCCGGTTTCCCCGCGGCGACTCCCTGAGCTTCGTCGCGAGCTCCGAACGGACGGAAGCGCTCGCGGGCGAACTCGGGATTCCCGTCGGGCCCCTCCTTCCGACCGACCGGTTCGACTTGATGATCGATGGCGCCGACGAGGTCGACCCGGCGCTCTCCCTGACGAAGGGGCGGGGCGGGGCGTTGTTCCGAGAGAAGTTCCTCGCACGCCGCTCGGCGGAGCTGGTCATCATCGTCGACCCCTCCAAGATCGTGCCCCGCCTCGGCACGCGCGCGCCGATCCCGGTGGAGGTCGTCCCGTACGCTCGGGAGGCGCTGATCGCCGAGCTCGGGCGCCGCTCGATCCCCGCGACGGTTCGGTCGGCCGGCCCGGGCGATGGGACGTTCCGCACCGACAATGGACTTGAAATCCTCGACCTCCGGCCCCCGGTCGGGATTGACGACCCCGGCCGCCTCGACTCGGAGCTCCATGCACTTCCGGGCGTGGTGGAGACCGGCCTGTTCGT
>DASYOF010000377.1:0-3784 GCA_036007995.1 Thermoplasmata archaeon | reverse complement strand
GACGTGAACACCGGAAGGTCGAGGTCGAGCCGCCCGGAGGCGGTCACGACGACGTTCCGAGGGGTCGCCGGCTTTCCCAAACGGCGCCGCAGCTCGCCGAACTCCCGCGCCATCGGGGGATAGACGTGCTCGGCGGTCCAGACATGGCGAGGCGCGGCCCGCTGCGTCCCCGCCCCGAGGACGACCGCGTCGGCGAGGGCCCGCAGCACGCCCATCCAGAGCCGGTCGTGAGGGTCGAAGCCGGTGATCTCCCCCCCACTCGACACGCCCGGCTCGTTCAGCGAGACCACCCCGTCCACCGAGGCCGCGAAATTTCCGACGACGTACGGCCGTCGACCGGGCCGCGGAAACCGCACCGGTCCGCAGATCCTCGCGAGCGTTTTCGGCAGTCCGACCGGCGAGCCTCGGCGGCGCTCGTAGAGCACCTCGAACGGATCGGGCCGTCTCATGGGAGCGAGTCACCGTTCGCCAGGAACTTCCCCGATCGCGACGCGAGCCGCGCGGCGTGCTCCCGCGGGACCGAAGTTCGGGGGCACGGCGTCTCCACCCAAGTCCCGGGCGCCGGGTCCTGCTGGGCGGGGGTCCCGGTCGGCCACGGGGGAGAACTCCCGCGCCGCGGCTCCACGCGTCGGCAGAGCGGCGAGGGCGGGTAACGTTCACCGGTGGGGCAAGATGGCACTCCGCGCCGGGAAGGCCGGAACCCCGGCCGAATTCGTCAGCTCAGGACTTCGCGCAGGCGCCCTTCCGCGCGGGCCCGCTTCAGTTCGAGCGCGATCCGCCGGCCCATCGAGAGGTCGGGGGCAACGAGGTCGGAGTACGGCGAGCCGTGCACGTAGACGTTCGTGCCGGCGACGATCCGCGTCGAGATCTCGAACACCTTGAACTGGAGGTCCTCGGTCATGATCCCCTCGACGCAGAACGGACCGACCATGCCGCCGAACAGCTCGATCGACCGCTCGATGATCCGGGCGCCCGCGTCGAACACCTTCGGGAGCAGGGATTCTCGAAGGACGACCGGAACGTTGCCCGTCACGACGAACGTCGGGCGGATGCCCGCCCGCAAGAGCTCCTCGTGCGCCCCGAGCTTGTACAGTTCGTCGATGTTCGCCTCGTCGCGGCGGTCCATCCCGAGCAGCTCGAGCGACCCGGATCCGACCCGGTACCCGGTGTCCGAGAGGGGGGAATAGAAGAAGTGAATGTAGTACCGCGTTCCGAGGACGTACTCCTGGATGACGTGGGGTCCCTGCGGGACGAACCCCTCGAGCGCGTGTCGGTTCTTCGCGAGGAAGAACCCCTTGCCGCCCTTCGCTCCGTAGTACTTCACGATCGCCGGGCCCTCGACCTCCGACGGGCTCGCGTACCGCTTCGGCATCGGGACGCCGGCCGACTCCAGCCACATCCGCTCCTTCTCGCGGTCCGACTCCCATTCGATCACGGCCCGGTTGCCGAACACCGGCACGTCGAGCTTCACGAACCGTTCGGGGCCGAGGTACTCGACGAACGACCCGTGGGGAATGATGACCGCGTTCGCCTGCTTCAGCCGCTCGACCTCGCGGCCGAGGTCGGGGAGCGTCGGTACGGAGAGGAACTCGTCCGGCTTTGCGAGCGGAAAGGCGTCGTAGTACTTCGGGGGCGCCCCGGCGCAGATCCCGAGGGTGCGGAACCCCTCGACCTTGGCGCCGTAGAAGATCTGGAGCGAGGAGTGGGAGCAGACGGTCGTGACGGACGGCGCGCGGGCGACGACGGGAGCGACGTGCTCCTCGCTCGAGAGGGCTATCCCCATAGCAAATGGACCAGCGTTCGGTTGATAGCCTTTGCGCGGGCCGGAGGCCGGCGGGCCGTCGCTAGCGCTCGAGCTCCCAGTACCAGCGGGTCCGGCGGCTCCCGGCGGAGGTGATCGCGGCCCGCGCTTCGGGCGGGAGTTCGGGGTCGTTCGCGAGCTTGCGGATCACGTCCGGGTCGTTCCGGTCGACGGCGTCCGTGCGCCCGTTCTCCGCGAGAACGCGGTCGACCGTCGCCCGGTCAAACCGCCAGGTCTCCTCGCGCCGCCGGATCGCCACGTCCCGGGTCCCCGGGATGCGGTGGAGGCCGAGCCGTTCGGCTTCCCGGTGGAGTTCGCCCGCGGTCGCTTCGAGCTCGGAGGAAAGCGTACGCTCGCGTTCGCGGAGCTCCCGGAACCGGTCGACGAGGAGGGTCAGCCGCTCCTTCTCCGTGCCGGGCACCTCCCGGAACTCCGGGCAGATGTTCCGGAAGTCGCAGCGCGGACACTGGCGACCCGGGGTCGGGGGGTACTCCTCCGCGCGGATCCCGTCCCGGACCGTGGTGACGCGACCGTAGAGAGCGTCGAGCGCCGGCGCGCTGCGGGGCTTCGAGCGGAGCGGCGTGAGCGACCGGAGGTGGTACAGCGTCAGACCCTCGACCGGGTCGGTGAAGTTCTCCCGAACGAGGACCTGGTAGAGGGCGAGCTGGTCGGATTCGCGGGCGTCCGACGCCGAGAGCTCCCGGCTCGTCTTGTAATCGACGACCTCGAGGCCACCCTTCGGCGTCCGGTCGATCCGGTCCACGAACCCGTGCACCGGCACTCCGTCCCAGGTCGCTTGCAGATGTTCTTCGACGGCCACCGGAGTTGGGGGGTCGGTGCGCACCGTCTCCCAAAACCGCCCGAGGATCTCCGCGCCGAGCTGACGGTAGCGGGCCTCCTCTTCCGGCGAGGTATACCCGTCCGACACCCAGGCCTTGCGGTAGATCTCCATCACCGCCTCCGAGTCGGGGATGGTGCCGGCCGCCGGTTCCCCGCGCGGGAGCGCGCCGCCGGGCCGGAAGTCTTCGAGCGTCCGTTGGGAGCGGCCACTCGGGGTCCGCCGTGCGACGGGCACGACGAACGGGCGGACCGCCTCCTCGAGAACCGAATGGATCGTCCGGCCGAAGGAGAAGTACCCCCGGGGCGCCTCGGGGAGGTGGTCGATGTACAGGTACTTCCACCGGAGCGGGCACTCGAGGTAGGCCCGGACCGACGAGTAACTGAGCGGACTATCCCGAGGCACGGTCAACCAGTCCGCGCCGGGTAAAACGCTTCGCGGCCGGTTTTCGGGCTGCGGTCGCGCCGAGAATTCGGACGCGGGGAGGAACGGGTTCCGGGATTCGACGAGTCGACCGGCGGGCGGCGGGGCCGACTAGTGCCCCGCGCCGACCATCGCGTCCTCGAAGAGAGGACCGGACGGCCGCGGCAGCGCGCCGGGAGTGGTGGTGCCGCGGGCCTGGGGGTTCGTCAGGTTCTTCGGCAGCCCGAGGAGGTCGAGGAGCTCCTTGTAGTGGTTGCGGATCGTCACGGGGGTGACGTTCGCGACCGCCGCGATCCGGTCCTGGCTCCGGGGCTCGCCCATCAGGTTCGAGGCGATGTAGATGATCGTCGCCAGGATCCCGTTGGGGAGCACGCCCGACGTCGAGTACACCTGCTCGACCTGCTCGAGGAGGTCGAGGACCTTGTGGCGGACCTCCTTCGAGAGGTTCAGGTCCTGGGTGAACCGGACGAGGTAGTCGCGAGGTTCCACGGGCTTCAGGCCGAGCTTGAGCTCGCGGGCGAGGAGCGTGTACGCGCGGCCGACCTCGATCTTCGTCGCCTTCGAGTGCGCGATGATCTCCTTCATCGTCCGGGGCACGTGACACTGCCGGCACGCGGCGTAGACGCTTGCCGCGACGAGCGCGACGATCTTCTTGCCGCGAGTCGCTTTGTGTTCGAGCGCCCTGCGATAGATGTAGGTCGCGGACTCCTTCACCTCTCGAG
>DASYOF010000376.1:0-5501 GCA_036007995.1 Thermoplasmata archaeon | reverse complement strand
TTCGGTCCGACGCCGGGGATCGCCCGGATCGGGAGCGGCGCGAGGAACGTGGCGACAGAACCCGGCCGCACGACCACGACGCCGCCCGGTTTCGCCCGGTCGCTCGCGATCTTCGCCACCGTCCGGGAGGTCGCGACCCCGATCGACGCCGGAAGCCCGAGCTGCTCCCGGAGCGCCGTCTGGGCCGATAGGGCGGCGGCCCCGGCCGCTTCGTCGTCGGCCGCGTCCACGGAAACGGCGGCCTCGTCGATGCTGAGCGGGACGACGTCGCCGAATCGCCCACGGAGCAGCGTCCGGACCTCTTCGGCCATCGCGCCGTATTTCGGAAAATCGGCGGGAAGCCAAACCGCGTCGGGGCACCGACGGGCCGCCTCGCCGACCGGCATCGCGCTCCGGACGCCGAACGCTCGGGCTTCGTAGCTCGCGGACAACACCACCCCGCGGGTCGCGCCCAGGTGCGGATCCGGCCCGACGATCACGGCTCGGCCGACGAGCTCCGGGCGCGTTCGAAGTTCGCAGGAGACGTAGTAGGCGTCGATGTCGACGTACAGCACCCAGCGCACGGAGCCGGTCTCCGATCCGGGCGACCGCGTCCCGGCGCTTGGGGCTTGTCCTACCGCCCGCGGCTGAAGTCGACCGCCTTCGCGTCGACGGTGATGCCGCCGGGGCCGATCTGGTACGGCTGCACCGTCCGCGCGTGCGCGGTCCGGCGCATCTTCAGGATCCGGAGCGCGAGCCCGATCCGGTGGCCGTCGTCGGCCGACGAGTAACCGAGCAGCACGACCCCGTCGGCGATGTACTCCGAAAGCCCGTCGCGCGTGACGGCCGGATGGAGCGGGTCGGCCTCCGCGGTGAGCACGGTCGTGGCGCCGGATTCGCGGCACGCGGCCGCCAGCCCGAACAGCGTGTTCCGGCGCGCCGGCTCGTCGTCGCTCAGCATGTTCAGCAGGCTGACGGAGTCGACCACGATCCGCTTCGCCTTCAGCGCCTTCAGCTCCTTCGCGAGGTCGCTCTGGATCCGCTGCAGATTCTGATGGGTCTGCTTGGGGTCGAGGCGCATGACCTTGACCGTCCCGGCCGCCACGGACGCGTCGACCGGCCAGCCGAACTGGCGCGCGCTCGCGAGGAGGGCGGGCTCCTCCTCCTCGAGCGAGAGGTAGACGCCGGGCTCGCCGCGGGCGGCACCGGAGAACAGGAACTGGAGCCCGAAGCAGGTCTTGCCGGTGCCGGGGAGCCCGGTGACGAGGACGACGTGTCCTGCCGGGAGACCCCCGCCGAGCATCTCGTCGAGGCCGGCGATGCCGGTGGTGATCCGTGTCGGCTCAGACTCGCTCATACTGCGTGGTGACCAAGCCGTTGACGCTGCTGATCCGGATCACGAATCGGCTCTGTTGTTCGTGCGGGATCCGGGCGAGGACGGGCATGAACCGTTCGACGAGCATCGTTCGTTGCCGATGCGAGGAGTGCGGGCTCGAGGTCCAGCTGAAGTTCAGGACCCCATCGACCGAATCGTAGAGCGCCTGCTCCGTCGCGGGGGGCGCCACGCCGCGGGTGAGGAGGAGGTACACGACCCCGCCCCACTCCTTCGCCCGCCGGCGCAGCCCCTTCACGAGGGTGAGGAGCGACTCGGTATCGACCGACCGCCGGACGAGCAGATCGGTCACGGAGTCGACGAGGACCAGGTTGGCGGCCGCGTCGGCCTCCACCGCGTCGGCGACCGCCGCGAGCGGCTCTGCGGGCGGCCGGGACGCTCGGGCCGTCGCGAGGAGGCTGCCGCCAACCGCCGCCCAACTCGAGGGGACCACCGAGTCGGCGAAGTACGACGGCGAAAGGTCGTGGAACGACATGTGGCGAGAGAGCCCGTCGTGGTAGCTCCGGTCGAACGAGTCCGCGATCTCCCGCAGGACCTGCTCCTTCGACCGGGTGAGACTGACGTACGAGACGCCCTTCGGGTAGACGAACGGGCCCTTCGCGCTCCCAAGGAAGAACGTGTGGAGCGACGGGTCGTCGTAGTAGAGCATCAGGTGGACCGCCGAGGTCAGGGCGAACTCGACGTGCCCAGCGCCGGCGTCGCCCGCAAGCAAGACCACCGAGCCGACCGGGATGCCCCCGCTGAGGTAGTCGAAGTCGGCGACCCCGGTCGGCATCCGGTCGGGCGACGGCCCCGGCGCCGCCCCGGAAGTGGTGGCCGGCGCAAACGGTTCGGACCCGACGGTGCCGGTCGGAACCGTCCACGCGCGAGGCGACTCCACGGCCATTCCTTTGTGCTCGCGGCGACGAGCCGGGGGCCAAGTATTAGAACCGTCGGTTCGAGACGCCTGAGGGGCCCGGTCCGTCGGCCGGTCCGGGTGGTCCGGCGCCCGGTTTGAGGAACTCCCGCACCAAGACCGTGGCGTAGCTCCCCTTCGGGAGCGCGAAGTCGACTCGGACCGTCGACTCCCCGACCACGGCGATGCCCACGGGCGGGGGCGCGATCGTGCTCGCTCGCCACGCCCCGGCGCTCGAGATCTCGGGGAACGAGGGGAGCCGAAAGCCGTTCGGGGTAACGCCCGTTTCCCGGAGCACCCGGTCGTAGAGCTCCCCCGGCCGCCCGCTGGGTCGTTCGGTGCCGTAGCCGATCAGCGGGGCCGCCAGCCGGGCCCGTCCCCGCCGAACGGTCTCGCGGCACTCGAACAGGTTGCCCGCGTCCACTGGCACGGGATCCCGGGACGGCACGGTCCCGTCCCGCGCGACCCGGAGGATCGTGTCGCCCGCCTCGGGTTCGACGAGCGAAAGCCCCGCCTCGACGCGGGCGGTGAGCCACCGGTTGAACATCCAGGATTGGACGGCGTGGACAAACAACAGGCGAAGTTCGCGGGAGAGGGCGCGGAGCGCCGACTCGGGCGTCGCCCCCCGGGCCAGCCGCTCGAGCATCTGCCGCTCGAACCGATAGGCCGACGGGAACTCCTCGAGCGCCCGTCGCGCGTCGTGCGTTTCGGCGTAATGGAGCCGGGCGGTTCGGCCCTCCTCGCCCGACGACTCCGGAAGACCGGCGAGGTACACCTCCACCGCGGCGGCCGTATCCCCGGCGGCGAGCGCCTGCCCCACCAGGTGCGTGACCGGCCGCACCTCTCCGAACCGTTGCGGGCCGAAAAAGTTGGGCACGGCCGTCAAGGCCACCAGCTCGGCCGTCGAACGACGGAACGACTCCGCCGCGATGGCGGGGTCGTCGACTTCCGTCAGCCGGATCGAGAACGAATTGCCGTAATGATGCCCGAGCGAAAGGCCGTCGCGCGCTTGGTACGCCTCCATTAGCTCGACACCGGGAAGCTCGATCGGGCGGTCGGGCACCCGGCCCTGGTAGGAAAGCAGCCGCTCCGCCACGGCGCGGCGATCCTTCGTGCCGGCCCAGGCGATCGCGTTCCGCCCGAGGCCGAGCCGCGATTCGAGCCGCGCGGCCAGCTCGTGCTGCTCCCAATTCCGGCTCCGGACGCGGAGAACCGCGAACCGCCCCCCCGGGTCCGGCATCGGGTACGAGGAGATCTCGCGGACGACGAAATCGTCGGCGTCCCCCTTGAGCGTCGCCGCGACCGGGGCCGTCGAGGTCGCGTAGAATCCGAGGCCGATCGCCCGCTCCGACTCGGGCGGTGTCCAGGCCCCCGGCACGTCGACTCGACAGGTCGCGCCGTAACTAAGTTAACCCATGCCTTCTCCTCGTTTCTCCCGGATGATACGGGCCACGGCCCGCGTCCTGCAGAACGTCATCGAGATGCAGGTCTCGGAAGAGAGCTGGATCGCCCGCCCGGTGGCGACGGCAGAGAGCGCGATCGCACGGAAGATCGAGTCGTTGTTCTCGACCACGTACGAGACGTTCCGCTCCCCCGAGCCGACGGTGGTCCACTCCACGGTGACCTACCACCCGAAGAAGGACGAGGTCCTGATCCAGATCGGGGAGCAGAAGTGGCGCACGAAGTCCTCGCTGTTCGGGCCGATGACGTTCGAGTACGGGGGCGTCCCGTACGAGATCCACGAGAAGCTGACGGGTCGGTTCGCCATCCTGCGCGAGGCGAAGGTCGTCGCCGCGGGGGAGCTCGGGTTCCGTTCGTGCGTGCTCCGCGACAGCCCGGCGGACCTCGAGCGGTTCTTCGCGAACCTCGCGCTCGGCTACCTGGTCCGAACGCTCGTTTGGGAGATGTTCCGCTAGGCGGGCCTACGGCCCTCGGGGGGGCCGGAACGCGAGCGCCCGGACCGACCGCCAGGCCCGTCGCCTCGCGGAGACGTGCGGGATCGCGAACATGTGGTACGGGATTGGGGCGAGGATCGCCATGCCGGCGAACACCGCGACGCCGGCGACCAGGTAGGTGACGTGCCAGCCGTACTCGGTGAACATGAACCCTCCGAGCAGGGTCCCGAGGAGCCCGCCCGCGCCGGCGATCGCGTTGTACAGGCCGAGCGCCCGGCCGCGGGAGGCGCGCCCGACGATCCGGATGAGGAACATCGTGCTCGCGGTGCTGATGAACGCCCACGTGACGCCGAGTCCGGCGTTGAGGACCGAGACGTAGCCGACGAGGAACGGGCTGCCGAGCCCGAACACGACGTAGACCGGGCCCCACAGGAACAGCAGCATCAGGAGCGCGCGGCCCCCGAGCGACTCGAGGAACACCAGTTTCGGCGAGACCCATTCGACGATCTTCCCGGAATGGAAGAATAGCGCCGTGGACGCCGCGCTCGCGGCGAGGTAGACGATGAAGACGCTTGCGTTGCTCATCGCGAGCGTGCGCGCGAGGAAGACGGGGAACGGCCCGTAGAAGATGTCGAAGCCCACCGTCATCACACCGAGCGCGGCCAGGAACACGTACTCCCGGCGCGGGAGCGGTTCCGAGGGCGAGCGGGTCAGCTGGATGATGTTCAGCACGCGGCTCCGGTAGTGCCGGACCCGTTCGAGGACGCCGCGATGAAGATTGACCAGTTCCGCGACGCTCCGGCGCTCGAGGCGCGTCGCCGGCTCTTCGATCCAGGCGGCGGCGATGACCGCGGAGAGGATCGCGAGGGCGCCCGCGCAGACCAAGAGGGCCGTCATCGCGGAGATGATCGCCTGCTCCCGTCCGATGATGAACAGCCAGACGAACCCGATCGCGAGCCCGACCGTGGTCCCAATCCCCGAGATCAGGCCGAACAGCCCGATGTCTTGCGGCCACCAGCGCTTCTGCCGGGTTTCGAGGAGCAGCATCGTGCCGATCGGCGCGCTGGCCGCCGAGGCGAGCCCCTCGGCCACGTTCAGCCAGAAGTACGTGAGGATGTTGTGTGCGAGCGCGATCAGGATGATCGCGATGCCCGTCGCCAGGAACGAGGCGACGAGGAAGTACTTCCGGTGCGGCACCCGGTCGGAGAGATTGCCCCAGAGGATGGTGAACGGAACCTGGCTCATCGCGCTCGCCGCGATGATGATCGTCACCACGAACGCGGAGGCGCCGAAGTGCTCGACCGCGAGGAGCGGGATCAGCGGGGTCGCGATCCCGTCC
>DASYOF010000375.1:0-3226 GCA_036007995.1 Thermoplasmata archaeon | reverse complement strand
CGACGTTCGAATTCGCCTGGGTGATGGACGACCTGAAGGAGGAGCGGGAGCGGGGCGTCACCATCGACATCGCGCACCGGCGCTTTGACACTCAAAAGTACTACTTCACCATCATCGACGCGCCCGGCCACCGCGACTTCGTCAAGAACATGATCACGGGGACGAGCCAGGCCGACGCGGCCGTGCTCGTCGTCTCCGCCGCCGAAGGGATCCAGGAGCAGACGCGGGAGCACATCTTCCTGTCCCGGACGCTCGGCGTCGCTCAGTTGATCGTCGCCGTCAACAAGATGGACCGCCAGGAGGTCAAGTACTCCGAGGCGAAGTACACCGAGCTGAAGGAGGAGATCACGAAGCTCCTCAAGAACGTCGGCTTCAAGGTCGACCAGCAGGTCGTCTTCCTTCCGATCTCGGCGTTCAAGGACGACAACATCGACAAGGCGTCGCCCAACATGACGTGGTACAAGGGGCCGACCCTGCTCGCGGCCCTCGACAACCTGAAGGTCCCGGACAAGCCGACGGACAAGCCGCTCCGCCTGCCGATCCAGGACGTCTACACGATCACGGGGATCGGCACGGTGCCGGTCGGCCGCGTCGAGACCGGAAAGCTGATGGTCGGCCAGAAGATCATCTTCATGCCGGGCGGAAAGACCGGCGAAGTGAAGACGATCGAGATGCACCACGAGACCGTCGCCGAGGCGATCCCGGGCGACAACGTCGGCTTCAACGTCCGCGGCATCGACAAGAACGACATCCGGCGCGGCGAGGTCGCGGGGCCGGTGTCGAACCCTCCGACGGTCGTCGAGAGCTTCACCGCCAACATCCAGGTGCTGAACCACCCGTCGGTGATCACCGCGGGCTACACGCCGGTGTTCCACTGCCACACCGCGCAGGTCGCGTGCGAGTTCACCGAGCTCCTGAAGCGCCTCGACCCGAAGACCGGGCAGGTCGCGGAGGAGAACCCCCAGACCCTCAAGACCGGCGACGCGGCGGTCGTGAAGATCACGCCGAAGCGGCCGCTCGTCATCGAGAAGTACAAAGAGTTCCCGCAGCTCGGCCGCTTCGCGGTGCGCGACATGGGCCAGACGGTCGCGGCCGGCGTCGTCGTCGACGTCAAGAAGCGCGAGGCGGCGTAGGCCGCCCGCCCGGCGCCGAGCCACCGAGGATTGCATGCCGCAGAAAGCGAGGATCTCGTTGAGCGGCGTCGACTCCGGGAAGGTCGACTCGGTCTGCCGACAGATCCGGGACATCTCGCAGAAGACCGGCGTGCGGATCGCCGGGCCGATCCCGCTCCCGACGAAGCGTCTCAAGGTGCCGGTCCGGAAGGGCCCGGACGGCGGCGGCTCGAGCACGATCGACCACTGGGAGATGCGGATCCACAAGCGGCTCATCGACATCGACGCCGACGAGCGGGCGCTCCGCCAGGTCATGCGGATCCAGGTCCCCGACGGCGTCAACATCGAGATCGTCCTGAAGAGCTGAGTCGGTCGCCGTGTTCGCCCCGGCCACCGGCCGGTATCTCGGGGTCGCGGTCCTTCTCCTCGCCGTGATCACGGTCGTCGTCGCGCTCGGCGAGGTCCCCCGCGGCGGGGTCACGCTCGACGCCGCCCTCGTCCTCGGCTGGGGGTTCGTCGGATTCTTCCTCTGGTTCTTCCGGGACCCGGAGCGGACGATCGGTCCGGGGATCGTCTCGGCCGCCGACGGCCGCGTGCTCGCCGTCGGGCCGGACGGGGAGAAGACCCGGATCGCCGTGTTCATGAACGTCACCGACGTCCACGTCAACCGGTTCCCGCTCGCCGGCACCGTGACGGCGGTGGAGGACGGCGGGGAGGGGTTCCGACCGGCGTTCCACCCGGACGCGATCCACAACGTCTGGCGGAAGACCACGCTCTCGACGTCCGCCGGCGACGTCGAGGTGGTCCAGATGACCGGCGCGGTCGCGCGCCGCATCGTCCCGTTCGTCTCGGTCGGCGACCATCGCGAGAAGGGCGAGCGTCTCGGCATGATCGTCCTCGGCTCCCGGGTCGACGTCCTGTTCGACCGGGACCAGGCGAGGGCGACGGTCCAGGTCGGGGACCGCGTCCGCGCGGGGGTCACGCGGATCGCCCGGGAGCCCGGCAGGTGAGGGGCGGCCGGTGGCCGGCGAATCTCGCCACCCTCGCGAACGGCCTCGTCGGGGTCGGGGCGATCGTCTACGTCCTCGCCGGCAACCCGCTCTGGGCGATGCTCCTGATCGTCTCGGGGATCGGATTCGACGGACTCGACGGATTCCTCTCTCGCCGGAGCGGGCGGCCGCCGAACGCGTTCGGCCGGGCGGCGGATTCCGTGTCGGACGCGGTGACGTTTGGTCTCGCGCCCGCCTCGCTCCTGGTCGTCCACACGATGAACGCCGCGACCTGGAGCCCGTACGCCGTCCCCGCCATCGCCGTCGGCGTCGCCTTCGCGGCGCTCGCGATCTCCCGGCTCGTGTACTTCACGTATCGTGGCTACAAGCGCTCCGACTTCCTGGGGGCTCCGACCCCGCAGGCCGCGCTCGCTCTCGTCGTGCTGCTGCTCTTCGTCGACGCGCCCGCGTTCACCGGGGTGGCGCCGGTCGCCGGCCTCCTCGCGGGCGCCGGCCTCGCGCTGACGATGATCCTCCCCGTTCCGTTCCCGAAGATCCGACGGGGCTCGCCCCTCCGACCCGCGATGATCGGGACGGCGATCGCGGTCGTGGTCGCGGTGCTGGTGCTCCAGTTCCGGCCGTCGAGCGGGTCCGCCTTCTACGGGCTCGCGGAGCTCGCGGCGATCGCCGCGGCCGTCGGAGTCGCGCTCTACTACTTCGTCGGTCCGTTCACGGTCCCCCACCCGGCGGCACCGACGCCCCCCGGGGACGACGCATGAGCCCGGGACCGGCGGACTGGCACGGCGCGGCGCTCACCGCTCGCGAGGCGCTCCTGTTCGAGGCGGGGATCAAGTTGGGCGGCGTCTTCCACCAGTACCTCGGCACGCCCGTGGGGGCCCGGACGGCGAAGCGCCTCGCCCGGACGATTGAGGACGCCGTGCGGCTCCAGCCGTACGTCCGCTCGGTTCGGGTGCGGATCGACCCGGCGAAGGCGGGGCCGGAAGGCGTCGGGAAGTTCGCGTACCGCTACCTGGTGGCCGAGATGCTGACCGTCGACGTCACGCTCAGCGACGGTCGCGAGACGGTCCGGGCGGAACTCGTCCACCGACCGGACCTGCGCTACCC